>JBKBRL010000014.1:0-9157 GCA_046292115.1 Caldimicrobium sp. | reverse complement strand
CGGCTACCATATCTACCATATCTCACGCAGGCTAAAGCCTGCGGCTACCATATCTCACGCAGGCTACCCTCTCTCACGCAGGCTAAAGCCTGCGACTACCATATCTATATCGATTTCTAAGCGATTTTATTTTGAGGAAATACGGGGTTTGCGTTATTGTTCAAAATTTTAAAGATATACTATGTTGTCTCTTGTAATCTCTGTGGCTTTAAGCCAAAGTGTGAGAAGATAAGATTTATGATACTAGTCAAGGGTATGTTGTACTCTTGTTTAAAGTGAAAGGTATGCTAATTTAAATTAAAAATTCAAAGTGAGGTTTATATGAAGGATGATGTAAAGAATATTATTTTTGTGGGGACTGGGGGGCAAGGGATTGTTAGTGCCAGTAGAATCTTGGCCTGGTCTCTTTTTAAGAGTGGTTATGAGGTAAAGGCAAGTGAAATTCATGGTATGGCACAAAGAGGTGGAACTGTCTTTGGGTTCCTTCGCTTTGGAAAAAAAGTAAATTCACCTCAGATTCCAAAGGGAACTGGGGATCTAATGATAGCCCTTGAAGAAATGGAGGCCTTAAGATATCTTCCCTATTTAAAGGAAGGCGCCTTAGTTATTCTAAATAGAAAAAGGGTTATTCCTTCTTCTCTTGACCCTGCTCAATATCCTCAAGATGTGGTGGATAGATTACAAAAAAAAGGATATAGGGTAATTGAGGTTTTTGCGGAGGAAAGGTCTAAGGTTTTAGGAAGTTCAAAGGTGGAGAATGTGTTTCTTTTAGGAGTAGTATCTCCTCTCTTGCCTATAAAAGAGGATGTTTGGAAAGAGATAATAAGCCGATTTTTTCCCAAAAAAGTTGTAGACCTAAATATTAAAGCTTTTGATGATGGGAGGAAGCTTGGAGAAGAATTATTTCAATCCCAAAATTGAATTATTACCCTATGATGAGTTAAAGGCGCTACAGTTTAAAAAACTAAAGAGGGTCTTACAAAGGGTTTATGAGAGGGTCCCAGTATATAAAAAAAAGTTAGAGGAGGCTGGGGTCAAACCTTCTAAGGTAAAGAGTTTATCAGATTTAAAGGAACTTCCTTTTACAACCAAGGAAGATCTCTTCGTAGATTATCCCTATGGACTTTTAGCAGAGCCTATAGAAAAAGTAGTTAGGGTTCATACATCAAGTGGAACTACGGGAAAGCCAAAGGCTATATTTTTTAGTAAAAAGGACATAATGGCTCAAGCAGAACTTATAGCACGAGCGCTAATGATGACAGGGTCTACTGCTAAAGATATCTTACAGAACTCTATGACCTATGGATTGTTTACTGGTGCTCTTGTGATGCATTATGGAGCAGAACTTTTGGGAATGCTTGTGATACCAGCTGGACCCGGCAACACGGAAAGGCAAATTGAGTTAATGAAAACCTTTGGAACAACTTGTCTTCATATGACTCCGAGCTACGCCCTTTATGTGGCATCAGTTATACAAGAAAAGGGTATAGATATAAAAAGGGACTTGAGGTTGAAAAGAGCTTATCTGGGAGCAGAACCCTATTCTGAAGAGACAAGAAGAAAGATAGAGGAAATATTGCGAGTAGATGTATATAATTGTTATGGGCTCTCTGAGATGGGTGGTCCTGGTGTTGCCTTTGAATGTCAAGCCAAAGAGGGCTTACATCTCTGGCAAGATGCCTTTATTGCTGAGATAATAAATCCCCAAACCGGTGCGCCAGTAAAGGAAGGTGAAGTTGGTGAGCTTGTATTAACAACTCTTAATAGAACTGCTATGCCTTTAATTAGATATCGCACAAGGGATTTAACTTATTTTATTCCTGAACCATGTCCTTGTGGTAGAACTCACCTGAGAATAGCAAGAATTCTTGGAAGAACTGATGATATGTTTATCGTAAGAGGAGTAAATATTTTTCCTCAGCAAATTGAAGCGGTCTTGATGAAAATTAAAGGAGTTGCCCAAAATTATCAAATTGTACTTGAGGGCTATGATGAAATGTCAGTGCATGTGGAGATAGATCGTGAGTTCTTTGATGGGAGGATAGAGAGATTAATTAAACTGAAAGAGGAGATAACAGAGAAAATAAGAGAGGCAATTCAGGTGCGTCCAAGAGTGGAGCTTCATGAACCAGGCACCTTGCCAGTTTATGAAGGTAAAGCCAAACGGGTCATTGATAAAAGAACTTTATAGGGGGTGAATGCATTAATGAGTTTTGTTGAAATCTTGAGTATTTTTGCAGAAAATAAACCAGGGAAATTAGAAAAAATTACTGAGGTTTTAGCCAAGGAAGGAATTAATATATTAGGATTTTCCATAGCAAGTGTTAAAGATTTTGGAGTAATTAAATTTTTGGTGGATAAGCCAAAGCTTGCCTTTGAGAAATTTAAAGAAAAGGCCTTTACAGTGGCTAAAATTCCTGCAATAGGTATAGAATTAGAGGATCGTCCTGGCGGGCTTTATGAAGTGGTAAAACTTATAACCTCTAAAGGAATAAATATTGAAAGTGCTTTAGTGTATGTAGCTGAAACAAGGAAAAGAGCTTATTTTGTTTTTGAGGCGGAAAATATAGAGGAGGCTTGGGAAAAATTAAAGGATGAAAAGGTTAATTTTTTAAAGGCTTCAGATTTTATACAAGAATAGGTTTAAATGAAAAGGAGGGAAGCTATGGAGATAAAGTATTGGAATGAAGAAGTAGAAAAGATGTCTCGTGAACAATTAAGGGAGCTTCAAACAGAGAGGTTAAAAAAAATCGTAAAGTATGCCTATGAAAGAGTGCCTTTTTATAAAAAAAGGTTTGACGAAGCTGGGATAAAACCTGAAGATATTCGTAGCATAGAAGATATTAAGTATATTCCCTTTACAAGTAAGGCTGATTTAAGAGAAGTTTATCCTTTTGGAATGTTTGCAGTTCCCCTTTATGAGATAGTAGAAATTCACTCTTCCAGTGGAACTACAGGAAAACCAGTTGTAATGGGCTATACCAAAAGAGATATAGAAGTTTGGAAAGAGGTTATGGCTCGCTCCCTTGTGGCTTTGGGGGCAACTAAGGAAGATATTATTCAGATTGCCTATGGTTATGGATTGTTCACAGGTGGTTTAGGTTTCCATTATGGAGCCTTAACTATTGGAGCTACTATTGTACCAGCTTCTGCAGGTAATACCAGGAGACAAATAGAGCTTATGGCAGATTTTGGAAGTACCATTCTTTGTTGCACTCCTTCATATGCACTTTATTTAGCTGAATATGCAAAAGATGAATTGGGTGTAGATCCTGCTTCACTTAAATTAAGAGCAGGAAGTTTTGGTGCCGAGATGTGGACAGAAGAAATGAGAAGGGAAATTGAGAAAAGATTTAACATAAAAGCTTATAATGTTTATGGACTTACAGAAATAATTGGTCCAGGGGTTGCTCATGAATGTTTAGCTCAAGAAGGATTACATATTTGGGAAGATCATTTCTACCCTGAGATTATTGATCCAGAAACAGGAGAACCCTTGCCTGAAGGTGTAAAGGGCGAGCTTGTTTTAACAACCCTAACAAAGGAAGGAGTACCTATGCTTCGCTTTAGAACAAGGGATATTACAGCTTTTATACCAGGGGAATGCTCCTGTGGTAGAAAAGTCGTAAGAATTGAACGGATTCAGGGAAGAAGTGATGATATGATTAAAGTAAGGGGAGTTATGCTCTTCCCCTACCAAATTGAAAAGGCTTTGCTTGAAGTACAAGGAATTGAACCTCACTATCAGATAATCCTTACAAGACCTCATCATTTAGATGAAATTGAAGTACAAGTGGAAATGTCAAAGGAAACTTTCTCAGATGAGGTAAAGGAAATTGAAAGTTTAAGGAAAAAATTAGAAAAACACCTGGAAGAAACTATTGGTATAAGAATTAAGGTAACCTTAGTGGAACCCAAAAGTTTGCCAAGAAGTGAAGGAAAAGCAAAAAGAGTAATAGATAAAAGGGGACTATATAAATAAAAAATAAGGAGGGGATATCTATGAAGATAAAACAACTATCCGTTTTTTTGGAGAATAAAAAAGGCAGATTATATGAGGCTTTGAAAGTTTTAGCAGAAGCTAACATAAATATTAGGGCCCTCTCTATTGCTGATACCTCTGATTTTGGCATTTTGAGAATGATAGTGAATAATCCAGATGAAGCCAAAAAGGCTTTAGAAGAGGCAGGTTTTACAGCAAAAGTAACCAATGTGGTTGCCGTTGCTGTGAAAGATAGGCCTGGAGGCTTAGCAGAAGTTTTAAAAATCTTGTATGAAAAAGATATAAATGTAGAATATGTATATGCCTTTGTAGAAAAAAGTGGTGAAGAAGCGGTAGTAGTCTTGCGAACCAATAATTTGGATAAAACCATAGATTCTCTTAAAGAAGCCGGTGTAAAATTACTTGATTCAAAGACTATTGAGAATCTTTAAGTTTTTTTAGTTTACCAGCAATTAATACACAGGGTCTTTTAGAGATTACCACATGGACCCCTTCTTTTTCAAGCCCATTTTTAAGTGCAGAGACTAATTCTTCTTTTTTTAGCGGGTCAATCTCTATGATAGAATCTACTCCGCAGGCTTTACATATTTCAACGAGGTTTAATGGTTTAGTCTCTTCGCCTTTAGCAGTTAGCCCCAGATGAGGAGTAGGTTGATGACCCGTCATAGCTACAACTGAATTGTCAAGGATGCATACTAAAAGATTAGCTTTATTATAGACGGCATTTATTAGGGCTGGAATACCTGTGTGCCAAAAAGTGGAATCACCAATCACTGCAGCAACTCTTTTTACTCCTTGTTTAGCAATCCCCACAGCCTTACTAATACTTGCTCCCATACAGAGACAGGTATCCAAGGCTGAAAGAGGAGGCAAAACTCCCAAGGTGTAGCAACCAATGTCTCCTGCCACAAAAGTAGGACCTGCTTCAAGTAGGGCTTTAAAAAATTCTCTATGAGGGCATCCTGGGCAAAGAGCAGGAGGTCTTGGTGGCACCTCTTCGGAATGAAATGAGGGTTCTTTTCCAAGAAGTCTCAAGAGAGGGTCTGGCCCCATTTCTCCTTCTAAAGGTAAATCCCTTGAGAGCTTTCCTCTCACTTTGGGATGTACACACCTAACTTTCTCTTCTATAAAGGGATATCCTTCTTCCACTACGATCACTTCGTCTAAATCTTTTACGAATGCTATGATTAACTCCTCTTCAACAGGATAGGCAGTAATTCTAAGTATGGGAAACTCCTTTTCCAATTCCAAGGCGTAGGTGTAAGCTAATCCACAAGCAATAATTCCTATTTTCTCTTTTCCAGGGAAAATAGTGTTAAAACCATATTTTTTTATAAGCTCTTTCATTTTGGCCTGTTTTGCATTGAGTTCTTTATGAAGTGGTATCACATGGCGTGGAATAGCAACTTGATGGAGGGGGTCTTTGATAAGGTTTAATGGTTTTTGAGGAAGAGGCTCCTCAAGTGTTACTGGCTCGTAACTATGGAGAAGTCTTGTTTGGCTTCTAAGCATAACTGGTAGCTTTAATTCTTCTGAAAGGGCGAAGGCTATTTTAGTATAAACCCTTGCACTTTCTCCGTCATAGGGCTCCAAGCAGGGAATTTTAGCAAAGGCTGCATAGTAGCGCGAATCTTGTTCATTTTGAGAAGAATAAGCTCCAGGGTCATCCCCTACGGCAAGAACTAATCCCCCTGATACTCCTAAATAAGCTGAGGTCATAAGGGGATCTGCAGCTACATTCACTCCTACATGCTTCATAGAGCAAAGAGCTCTTCTTCCTGTAAGGCTAACGCCATAAGCTACTTCATAAGCTATTTTCTCATTTATGGACCACTCACAGGGCACTTCACTTTGCTTGGCAATATATTCTAAAATCTGAGTAGCAGGAGTCCCTGGATAGGAAGTGGCATATGATATACCGGCTTCTATTGCTCCCCTTGCTATAGCTTCAGCACCAAGCATAAGTACTTTTTTCATTTCTAAGCTCCTAAATCCTAAATTAAGAAATGTGAAATTATTAATGACTGAATATAGCATTTGATTTTATGGCTTGTCAAGACATAGAAGGAGGATTACTTTTAGGGAATAGAAATATGAAAATAAAGGCTTTTATCTTAGCAGCTGGCTTTGGGACAAGGCTGCGTCCCCTCACCTATTTAATACCTAAACCTCTTCTTCCTATTTTAGGAAAACCACTTCTCTACTACTTACTAAAAAAGCTATCCTGCTCAGAAATTGCAGAAATAGGAATGAACTTACATTATCTTTCAGAAAAAATAGAAACTTGGCTAAAGGAGTCCCCCTTTGAGAATAAAGTTTCCCTATTTTATGAAAAGGAGATTCTTGGAACTGGAGGAGGGCTTAAAAATGCAGAAGCCTTTCTAAGGGATACTCCTTTCTTGGTACATAACGGAGATGTCTGGACCACCTTTGACCTAAGAGAACTTTTAAATTTTCATAGGGAAAGAAAACCCTTAGCCACACTTTTAGTGATAGATAACCCTGCTATAAACACACTTTATGTAGAAAAGAAAGGCAATTTATTAGGTGTTAAAGGACTTATGGAAGTTTCAAACTATGCTAAGAGGGTTACCTTTGCTGGCATAGCTTTATATGAAGCAAGATTTTTACAATACTTAGAAAAGGGATATTCTTCTTTGGTTTCTGCCTGGATAAAAGCTATAAACAACGGAGAAGAGATAAGTACCTTAGAAATAAATAACCCCTGGTTTGATTTAGGTACTTTTTCTTCCTATTTTAGAGCTGTTAAATACTTTCTAAAGATGAGAGGTGAGAAAGTTTTCTTTCATCCTGAGGCAGACACAGAGGAGCTTAACTGGGATGGATATGTTTCCGTTGAAAGTAAGACCCTTTTCAAAAAGGGCAGTTTTTTGAAAAATGTGTTAGTTTATGCACCAGAAAAAATTGTGAAAGAGATTTATGAAGGAGGAATTTTAGTGGAGGATCATTTTATTCCTATAAGTGAAGCTAAGGAGGCAACCTTTGAAGATATAAATTTAGGCGGTTCTGAAAAAAAATTTATTCGTACCAAAGAGGGATTTGTGCTAATGAAAGCTGGTCCTAATTATGAAGATTTAAAAAGATCTTATGAATATAATGTTTTTTTAAGGGATAAGGGCGTAGGGGTTCCTACCATAAAGGAGATAAACTTAGAGAAGGGAGAAATTCTTTTTGAAGATTTAGGAGATGTAAGCTTATATACCTGGCTTAAAGGTAAGAGGGATCTAAAGAAAATTGAAGAAAAGTATAAAGAAGTATTAGAGGAGATGATAAAGCTCCATACTATAAAGATGGAAGATTGTTCTAAATTTTACATTTTTGATTTTGGACATTTTAGATGGGAAAGTACCTATTTTGAAGAGAAATTTTTAAATTATCTTTGTGGGATAAAAGGTGATGTTTATCTCCGTAGAGAATTTG
The DNA here is from genome assembly GCA_046292115.1 of Caldimicrobium sp. Taxonomy (GTDB): domain Bacteria; phylum Desulfobacterota; class Thermodesulfobacteria; order Thermodesulfobacteriales; family Thermodesulfobacteriaceae; genus Caldimicrobium. The sequence continues at coordinate 1,713 of JBKBRL010000014.1, read as the reverse complement.
ATGAACTTGCTAAGCTTTGTGATAGCTTTTCAAAGAATTTAATTCATAGAGATTTTCAATCTCAGAATGTGATGTTAAAAAGAGGGAAACCCTATTTAATTGACTACCAAGGGGCTCGAATAGGACCACCAGGCTATGACCTTGCCTCTCTCTTATGGGATCCCTATTATAAATTGGTGGAAAAGATAAGGACGGAACTCATTGATTACTATATTCTAACACGAAAAGAAAGGGACAAATTATTTAATGAAATAGAGTTGTTAGAAAGTTTGCCCTATTTACGAGTACAAAGACATATGCAGGCTTTAGGAGCTTATGTAAATCTTTCTTTTTTTAAAGGAAAAAAACATTTTTTGAAATTTATACCCCAGGCTTTGGAATATTTGTGGGAAGAGGTGAATGGGTTTTCTTTTACAAGCTTAAGAAAAGTTTTAGAAGTAGCTATGGAGAAAATAAAGGAGTGGGAGATTAATGAAACCTTTGAAGAAATTTGTGAGTGAAAAGGATTTAAGACTTTTTATGAAGAATTTTTTGAAGAAAAACTTAAAAGGCCTTCCTGAGGCTGCAAAGATTGAAATTAAAGTTGTTGAGTTTAATCCTCCATCGGTAGAACTTTATTTTCCCTTTCATTCTGAAGGGAATTTATTGAGAGTCTACGAAGTTGATTTTTTAATAAAGGAGCTTTATAATTTGGGGATAAAAGTGGATATATTTTATCTTGACGATTTTGAAGCAAGCCTTAACCAATGTCGCATTTAGTTTTAGTTCCAAGTAAATTAGAAGCAGAATATTTAGAGGGCCTTCCTTTAGATTTACATATTATTGGTGTTGGTCCTGTAGATGCTGCACTATCCACTTATGAAATTTTTTTAGAGAAAAAGCCAACTATAGCTTTTTTAACAGGATTTGCAGGAGCCTACCCCCAGAGTGAATTAAAAATAGGAGATGTAGTTGTTGGAACCTGTGAAAAATTTGTAGATTTCGGAAGAAAATATGAGACTCATCTTACACCCCTACCTGAGACTATCCCAGCTTGGGATTATTGTCCCTTAACCCATGTTTTTACTGAAAAGCTGATATATATATTGGAAATTAATGGTTTTGAACCAAATGGAGGTCCTTTAGCTACAGTATGTAGTGCCACCTATGACAAAAGAAGGGCTCAATTTATTGGTGAGAAATTTCAAGTGTTAGCTGAAAATATGGAAGGCTTTGGTGTGGCAAGAGCTGCAAGAAGATTAAAAGTGTTTCTTTTAGAAGTTAGGGTAATTAGCAATTTGCTTGATGAGCCAGAAAGGGAGTGGGAAATAGAGAAGGCTGGAAAAGTGTTAAGAAGTGTCTGGGAGTGTATACTTAGAGAATGGAAATAATTCTTTCTCCTTGCCCTAACGATGTCTTCATTCTCTCAGGTTTAATCTTAAAAAAAATTCCAACGACACTCAATTTCTCTTTTCACTTTGCCGATATTCAGACCTTAAATGAACTTCTTCTTCAGAAAAAATACCCGATCATTAAAGCCTCTTTTGCCATCTATCCCGAGGTTTATAAAGAATATCAAATTTTAGGCATAGGCTCGGCTTTAGGTTATGGAGTTGGGCCTATCTTAGTATCTAAAATGTTCTCTAAGGAGATGAATTTTACAGGTTATAAAGTAGCCCTTCCAGGTAAATATACCACTGCTCATTTTCTTTGGAACTATTTTTATAAATTTGA
>JBKBRL010000163.1:0-2875 GCA_046292115.1 Caldimicrobium sp. | reverse complement strand
GGAGATGAGGTAGAGATAGTGGGGCTTAGGCCTACGGTGAAGACGGTGGCAACGAGTCTTGAGATGTTTAGGAAGGTATTAGATGAGGCGTTGCCAGGGGATAATATAGGTGTTTTATTGAGGGGGGTAGGAAAGGATGATGTGGAAAGAGGGCAGGTGTTAGCGAGGCCTGGGAGTATAAAGCCATATAATAAGTTTAAGGCTGAGGTATATGTTTTGAGGAAGGAGGAGGGAGGGAGGCATACACCCTTTTTTAATGGGTATAGGCCGCAGTTTTATTTTAGGACGACGGATGTGACGGGTGTGGTGAAGTTGCCAGAAGGGGTTGAGATGGTGATGCCTGGGGATAATGTGGAGTTGGAGGTGGAGTTGATAAAGCCTGTGGCGTTGGAGGAGGGCTTGAGGTTTGCCATTAGAGAGGGTGGAAGAACGGTTGGAGCTGGAGTGGTTACTGAGATTATTGAATAAAGGGGTGAGGAGTTGTAAAAATGATATACTCGCCTAAAATAAGGATAAAGTTAAAAAGTTTTGATCACAGAATATTGGATAAATCTGTTGTAGAGATTGTTCAAACAGCTAAGGAAACGGGGGCAAAAGTGGTTGGACCTATACCACTACCTACGAAGATTAGTAGGTGGACAGTGCTTAGATCTCCTCATATTGATAAAAACTCACGAGAGCAGTTTGAAGTGAGGATACATAAGAGGTTAATTGAGATATTGGAGCCCACACAGCAAACGATAGATGCTTTGATGCAGCTTGAATTGCCAGCTGGGGTAGAGGTTGAAATTAAAACTTAAGTATATGGGGAGTGATAAAAATGCAAATAGAAGGTCTTATAGGAAGAAAACTTGGTATGACAAGAATATTTGATGAAGAAGGAAATAGCATACCTGTAACTGTTTTAGAGGTGGGTCCCTGTGCAGTGGTGCAAATAAAGACTCCTGATAGGGATGGATATAAAGCAGTTCAATTAGGTTTTAAACCTAAGAAATTAACAAAATGTACTCTTCCAATGATTGGTCATTTTTTGAAGGCAGGTTTAGAGACAGGTTTTTATGTGTTGAAAGAATTTTCTGTAGAGGATGTAAATGCTTTTAAACCAGGGCAAATATTAACTTTAGCTAATTTAGGTATAAGTAAAGGGATAAAGGTTGATGTAACAGGAATAAGTAAAGGGCGTGGATTTACTGGTACCATTAAAAGGTGGAATTTTCAAAGACAACCAATGAGCCATGGTGCTAAGAAGGTTCACAGGAAAAGGGGGTCAAGTGGTGCTAATACTTTTCCAGGGAGAGTAATTAAGGGAAAGAAAATGGCCGGACATTATGGAGCTGAAAGGGTAACGATTAAAAACTTAACGGTAGTTGATGTTATCCCAGAGAAAAATTTAATGTTAGTTAAGGGTGGTGTGCCAGGGGCTCCTAATGGATATGTAATGATATATTTTAAGTAGGAAAAGTGAGGAGTTGAACCTATGAGCGAAATAATAGCAAAGTTAATTGATGAAAAAGCTAATGTTAAAGGTGAGATGGTCTTGCCTGAGGATATTTTTGGTGTGTTACCACGAGAAGGAATTTTAAATGAGATTGTGAGATGGCAAAGGGCAAGATGGAGAAGTGGGACTGCTTGTACTAAAACAAGAGGTGAAGTTAGGGGTGGTGGAAGGAAGCCTTGGCCACAAAAACATACAGGTAGAGCAAGACAAGGCTCTATTAGAGCACCACAATGGGTTGGGGGTGGAGTAGTTCATGGACCCAAACCCAGAAGTTATGAGTTTAAATTAAATAAAAAGGTAAGAAGATTAGGATTAAAAATGGCTCTCTCAAGTAGAGCATTAATAGATAAGGTTTTTATATCAGAGGGTTTTCCTGTAGGTGATACCCCTAAAACAAAGATTATGAAGACATATTTAGAAGCTTTGGGAACTGATTCTGCATTAATAGTTGTTCCTACAAGAAATAAAGTATTAGAAAAAAGTGTAAACAATTTGCCCAAAGTTAAAGTTTTAGCAGTTGAAGGGCTTAATGTATATGACATTTTAAATCATGAACATTTAATAATTGAAAAAGAGGCCCTATCTAAAATTGAGGAAAGGTTAAGGAGATAAGATATGAAAGATCCAAGGACGATTATTTTAGCTCCAATAATAACAGAAAAATCAATGCTTCTAAAAGAGAAAAATAATCAGGTGAGTTTTTGGGTAGACCTTAAGGCTAATAAAATAGAAATAAGGAAAGCCATTGAAGAGTTATTTAAAGTGAAAGTTATAGATGTGAAAACGATCAGAGTTAAAGGAAAGCCCAAGGGTGGATTAAGAAATCCTGGAAGAACAAGTTTAAGAAAAAAGGCAATTGTAAGATTAGCTGAGGGGCAAACAATTGAATTTTTTGAAACTTTATAAAAAGGAGGAAATATAGATATGCCAATAAAGAAGTGTAAACCTACTTCTCCAGGAAGGCGTTTCCAAACTTATTTAATAAATCCAGAGCTTTCCTCAAAGGAGCCAGAAAAGTCTTTAGTTGAACCTTTGAAGAAAACTGGAGGCAGAAATAATTACGGAAGGATAACAGTTAGATTTAGAGGCGGGGGGCATAAAAGGTTATATAGAATAATTGATTTTAAAAGAGATAAAGATAATATACCTGCGAAGGTGGTGGCATTAGAATATGATCCTAATAGGTCCGCAAATATAGCTTTACTGCAATATGCAGATGGAGAAAAGAGATATATTTTAGCGCCCCATGGTTTAAAGGTTGGAGATGTGGTTATGTCTGGTGAAAATGTTGAAATAAAGATAGGCAATGCTTTACCTTTAAAAAATATACCGGTTGGAACGATGGTGCATAATGTGGAATTAAGACCAGGTAAGGGA
>JBKBRL010000162.1:0-2894 GCA_046292115.1 Caldimicrobium sp. | reverse complement strand
CAAGCAAAATTACATCAAATTCCCAAAAGATTTTTTCAAAAAGTTCTACCAAATTTTTTTCCTTAAAGAAATCTCTTGGATAATAGAGAGTAAAAACCTCCTTTTGCAGGAGGGAGACTGCCTGTGCTCCTGCTTTTCTATACCTATAAGTATCAGAATTTTCTTTATCTGTTAGAAGCCCCTCTTCTTTTGTTGATTTAACTACTGCAACTTTGTAGCCTCTCTCTATAAGGTATTTAACTATATTTTCTCCAACTTTTGTTTTTCCTGAGTTATGAAATCCGGAAAGAGCTAATATCTGTGGCAAGGTTAATTAGAGTTTTACAGATTCACCAGGCTTTAGAATTAGGACCTCTGGTTTAAAAGGATATTTATTTAATTCTTCTACAAAGGCTTCTACAGTTCCTTTTAGAATGGGGAAAGTTCCGTAATGCATTGGAATAACTTTTTTTGCTTTAATTAATTGACAAGCCTTAGCAGCTTCTTTGGGCCCCATAACATAGTGATCACCTATGGGCAAAAGAGCAATCTCAGGATTATATAATTCTGCAATTAAAGCCATATCTCCAAAAAGACCTGTATCTCCAGCATGATAGATGGACAAGCCATTTTCTAAGGTTATAACAAATCCACAGGGCTCACCACCATAGGTTCCATCAGGAAAGGATGAACTATGAAGAGCTTTAACCATAGTAAAGGATAAGCCATTAGTTGAGTAAGTCCCACCTATGTTCATTCCAGTAACCTTAGGAATTCCCTTTATTAGTAAATATTGTTGAATTTCATGAATTGCGATAACTTCAGTTACTGAAGTACGTGCTATTTTTTGAACATCTCCCAAATGATCCCCATGGGCATGAGTAATTAGTATAAAATCATAAGGGCCTAAATCTATGTTCTTAGGTGCCTGTGGATTACTTATCCAAGGATCTATTAAAATTTTCTTACCAACTTCACTTACAATTTTAAAACATGAATGTCCAAAATATGTTATTTCCATCAGAAAGCCTCTCCAGAGCGGGCGACGGGATTCGAACCCGCGACCTACAGCATGGCAAGCTGTCGCTCTACCAAACTGAGCTACGCCCGCTTTCTCAAACTTTTATTATAATCAATGTTCAAAATTTGTCAACCGTCATTTAGGGGGAGAAAACATCTCGCAAAGTTTTACCAATCTTTCATATTCTTCATCTACCCTTCTTTGGATGACTTCAATTTCTTCAGATGTCAAATGACGAAATCTTCTTTGCAATTTTAAATATTCTTCCACTGGTTTAGCTTTATCCACTTTTCTGTTCAAAATATAATATTTGCCATCAATCACTTCAAAAAGTGGGAAAATTCGGGTATCTACCACTAATTTTGATAATTTTATAGTATCTTCAGATTTTGAACCCCATCCAGTTGGACAAGGAGAATAAACATGTATAAATGCCGGACCCTCAACCAGTGAGGCCTTTTTTACTTTATTTAAATAATCCATATAGTATCCTGGACTTGCAGTAGCAAAATAAGGTATATTATGGGCTGCAATGATGCCATCTAAATTTTTTTTCCATGTAACATTTCCACGAATTACTTTTCCTGCAGGACTGGTTGTAGTATGGGCAAATAGAGGAGTCCCTCCAGATCTTTGCACCCCTGTATTCATATAAGCTTCATTATCAAGACAAATATATATAAAATTATGCCCCCTTTCCAAAGCCCCACTAAGAAATTGTAATCCTATATCAAAGGTTGCTCCATCTCCAGCAAAAACGACTATATTTATTTTTTGTTTTTGAGGAATTTTTCCTTTTCTTTTAAGAGCTTTTATGGCAGCATCAATCCCTGAGGCTACAGAAGCAGCATTTTCAAAGGCTACATGTATCCAAGGTACTTTCCAAGAGGTATATGGGAAAGGGCTTGAAATTATCTCCATACACCCTGTTGATGATACGGCAATGGTATTGGGGCCTAATACTTTTAAGGCTAATTTAAGCGGTAACACTGTTCCACAGCCCTGGCACGCTCTATGCCCAGGTGCTATCCAATCCTCCTTAGGTAATTCCTTGATATTCAAACCTTTAAATTGTGCTAATTCTGGTCTCATAGTTTTACTCCTTTGCGCCAAAAATTTCATAGGCAAAATTAGGTTTTCTTTTTATAAAACTAAAAGTTCTATCAAAGATTTCCTCAAAATCCTCTACTGTTACATCCCTACCACTTAATCCTCCAATAAGATTTAATACCTTAGGTCTTTTATTTGATTGATATAGAACAGAACGCACCTCAATTCCCACTGGACCACCAGAGGCACCAAAACTTAAGGCACGATCAAAAACACATATTGCTTTAATCTTACCAAGGGCCTTTAAAAAATCTCTGGTTGGGAAGGGTCTCCAAAGTCTTATTCTTATGAGACCAACTTTTTTTCCTTTTTCTCTAAGAGAATCCACTGCGTTCATAGCTGTTTCTGCTAAACTACCCATTAATACTAAGGCTATTTCTGCATCTTCCATCCTATAGGTTTCAATAGGTTGATACCTTCTACCAGAAATTTTTTCAAAGTCTCTCCAAGCTTGAACGATAATTCTATAGCTGGCTTTGAAGGCTTCATCTTGCGCTTTTTTAGCCTCTGTATAAATTTCAGGAACTCCTATTGCTCCTATAGTTATTGGCTTTTTAGGGTCAAGTTTATACTTCATTTTTAATGGAGGTAGATATTTATCAACCTGTTCATCCTCTAAGAATTCAATGGGTTCTACTACATGCGTAACAATAAAACCATCTAAATTTACTGCTACTGGCAATAAAGCCTTTTCTGCCACTCTATAGGCATGGTAAATTAAATCAACTGCCTCTTGTCCATTTTCTGCAAAGGTCTGAATCCACCAAGAATCTCTCATAGTCAT
>JBKBRL010000161.1:0-2906 GCA_046292115.1 Caldimicrobium sp. | reverse complement strand
ACCAGTAATATCTCAGGCAGAGATTCCATCGAATGTTGAAGTGGAAATTTTAGAAGTAATTAGATTAACGAGGGAATAAGGTGAGGATAAAGAAATTTAGAGGAACGAGTATGTTAGAAGCTCTGAAGAAGGTAAAGGAAGAACTGGGAGAAGATGCCGTCATAATTGATTCTGGCAAAGTGGTAGAAGAGGGAAGAGAATTTTATGAAATCGTTGCAGCTTTAGATGAAGTAGAAGTTAAATATAACACACCTATTAAAGAGAAAGGTTATTCTGAAAGGAGACTAAGCTTATATGAGGATATTAGAAGGGATATTTTGGAGATAAAGGAATATTTAAGAGAAATATTTAGCATTCAAAGGGGACAACCTTTTTTTAATAAACTTATTAAAGAAGGGGTACCAGAAGAGGTAGCCCAAAAGATAGTAAATTCAACACTTGAGCTTCCCAATTTTATAAAAGAAGAAATTCATAAAAAGGGCGTCTCTCCTATTTCAAAAGTTCAGGTCTTTATTGGAGAACCAGGTGCAGGTAAGACCACTTCAGTTTTTAAAATTGCCTTTTGGTATAAGTTAAAAAAGAATGTGAAAATATTAGTGTTAAATGTTGACAATTATAAGATAGGAGGAAAGGAGCAGGCTCAAAAACTTTCTCAATTTCTTGAAATTCCCTATTTACAATGTGATTGGGAGGATTTTAAAAAATACTATAGTCAAATAAAAGATGCCTATGAATTGGTCTTTGTTGATACACCAAGCCTAGGTAAAAAGTTTTCCATAGAGGAACTAAGAGAGATTTACAAAACCTATCCCTTTTTAAGATTTAACTGGGTAGTTAGAGCAACAGAATATTATAAAAATTTACTGATCACTTGGGAGGAGATAAAAGAACTTCCTATTGATGGGTTAATTTTAACTTTTATGGATAGAGTTTATCAGGGAACCCGTCTTTTTTGGCTTTTAAAAGAAGAAATTCCTCTTCCTATTTTTGCTTCAATTGGAGAGAGAATTCCTGAAGACCTTAAAAAATTAGATGAGAAAGCGTTAATGGAAATTTTTTTAAGAGGTTTGAATAACATTTTATAAAAAAATTTTATAAAAAATTAAAGGAGGTTTTAAGAATGAAAAGTTTCTCAATTGCAAGTGGGAAAGGAGGAGTTGGTAAAACAAGTTTTGTAGTAAATTTAGCTTATGCCTTATCGCAACTTAAACAAAAGGTTTTAATCTTTGATGCTGATTTAGGATTAGCTAATGTGGATATTATGCTTGGATTAACTCCAAAATATGATATCCGTTATGTTTTAAATGGTACTTTAACCTTAAAAGAGATAATTCTTGAGACAGAATATGGTTTTTCAGTTATACCTGCAGGGTCAGGTGTTTTTGAATTAACCCAATTAAGTACGGAACAAAAGTTATTACTTAGGGCACAGATGGAAGAAACCTTCTCCAATTATGATTATCTTTTTTTTGATATAGCAGCTGGTATTTCGGATAATGTTTTGTTTTTCTCCCAGTTGGCAGATGAGAGAATAGTATTAGTTACCCCAGAGCCAACCTCTATGGCAGATGCCTATGCCTACTTGAAAGTGTTATTCCAAAAGGGAAAAGTTAGGGATTTTCATATTGTAGTAAACATGATAAAAGATGAAAGGGAAGGCAAAAAAATTTATTCTCAACTTCAATATGTCACAGAAAGATTCCTTCCTGGCTTAAGATTAATTTACTTAGGATGTCTACCATATGATGAATGTGTAAAAAGAGCTATTAAGTTACAAATTCCTTATTTAAAATACTGTGACGATGCTAAAGTGAGTACTGCATTAAAAGAGATTGCCTATAAACTTTTAAATTATAAAGGAATAGGGAAGAACTTAGAGTTCTTTTTAGAGAGATTTACTAAACTTTGAGGTAGTAAGATGAAGGTAAAGTCAAAACAATTCATAGGTACTATTGAGCAAATAATTGAGGAATTTTTACCAAGAATAAATCATTTAGCTAATAAGTATGGATACTTAGGGCAGCCTGTTTTATCAAAAGAAGATTTAGTTTCGGCAGGGATAATAGGGCTTATTGAAGCCTATAACCGGTATGATCCCACAAAAAAGGTAGCCTTTAAAACTTATGCAGAGTATCGGATAAGAGGTGCAATACTTGATGAGATAAGAAAAGTAGATGTTATTCCAAGAAGTGTTAGGGAAAAAAGTACAGAATTAGAAGAGAAAATCAAAGAATTATACTTAAAATTAGGAAGACTTCCCACTGAAGAGGAAATAGCAGAAGCACTAAGGATGAGCCTTGAAGACTATTATAGATTACTTGAAAATATAAAGGGTATATCTTTTATAGATATTTCTGCATTTAAACAAAAAATGCCAGAGGTTGAGGAAGATGATATTTTTCAGTTAACGGCCATAAATAATAGTGCCTTAGATGTCCTTGAACACATATTTTTAAAGGAGATTCAGGAAAAATTAGAAGATGCTCTGAATCTTCTAACTGATAAAGAGAGAATGGTTTTAGCACTATATTACTACGAAGATATGAATATGAAGGAAATAGCTAAGGTCTTAGGGTATACAGAAGGGAGGATTTCTCAAATTCATCAACAGGCTCTTTTAAAATTGCGCTCTTATTTTAAAATAGAAGATGAAGAAAAGGCAAAAAATAATACTAATAAAGGAGGATAGGAATGCCTATTGACCCTAATATTAAAATTTTAATTGTGGATGACTTTGCTACAATGAGGAAAATTATTAGAAATATTTTAACCCAACTTGGATTCAAAAATATTCTTGAAGCTGATGACGGAACCACAGCTTTGGAGATGCTTTCAAAGGAGAAAGTAGATCTTGTAATTTCTGATTGGAATATGCCCAAAATGAGTGGGCTTGAATTATTGAAGGC
>JBKBRL010000160.1:0-2909 GCA_046292115.1 Caldimicrobium sp. | reverse complement strand
TATCTCCTCTCAAAAAATTAGGTTTCTCCAATTGAGCCTTTACTATTTTAGACTTAAATTCTTTGAAAGACTCACCTTTAAAAAAATAGGAAACCCTCTCTTCAAGAAAAGGTAAAATTTTATCAGTGGTGTAGGTATAAAAGTTAGTATATTTTTCCTTTATTTCTCTAAAAGCTAATCCAATTTCAAATCCTTCTGAAATTTCTTCTACTCCTCTTGGCTCAAGGGTTATACGAAAAAATTGAGTCCTTTCGAAATAAAGGTCTCGATAAAGCACCTTATCTCCCCTCGAATTTATTTTACTCTACTCAGTAAATTTTTAAACTCTCTCTTCTCAGGAAGCCCTCTTCTCCCATAATCCCTTAAGCTTACACTTGCCACTCTTAAACCTAAGCTTAAAGCCTTGTCTAAGCCCAAATTAAGAAAAAGGCCTGCTAAGACCCCTGCATTAAAATAATCTCCTGCTCCAGTATTATCTATAATTATTTTTGCGGGATACACAGAGCTTTTAATACCCTTTTTTTTAGTTATAACCTTAGCTCCTTCCTTTCCCCTTTTTAAAAAAACTGCGAAAACCCCCATCTCTAAAAGTTCATCAACAGTAAATCCAGAAAGCTCTAACTCATTCTCTGTAAGAAATAAAAATTTTGTTTTTTTTATAAAGGGGGTTAAAAAACTACCTCCTTTACGAGAATAAATTTCTCCAGGATCAAAGCTTATCTTAGAGGAAAGGCAGTTTAGAAGCTTTATCTGAAAGCTTTGACCACTCTTGCTGGCAAAGGAAGTTAAATGATATATCTTTCCAAAGGGGAGGTTTTTTTCATCAAAGCTAAGATAATTCTCTGCACTTCCGGGACTAACTAATATGGTACGATCATTTTTTTCATCTAAGAGTATAAGAGCTAAACTTGTTGTTCCCCCTTTTCTTATAAACTTTGTCTCAACAGATACCTCAGAAAGCTCTTTAAGTACTCTTTCTCCAAATTCATCTTCTCCCACAGCCCCAAGAAAAGAGGTTTTAAACCCAAATTTTGCTAAGGCATAAATAGTATTTGCTGCAGAACCACCACCCCCTTGAAACACTAAAGTTCCTTTTCTTTTTAACTTTTCGTAGATTTCAAGAAAGTGCTCCCTCTCAAAGACATATTCCTCTCCGGGTTTAAGTGTGATTTCACAAAGATTAAGGTCTTCAATTGCTTTAACTCGGAAAAAAATATCCCAATTTAGTGCCCCACACCCTACAAACATAGCTCTTTATATGTTATCACAACTCCCAAATTTAAAAAATCCATCTTACCTCGCCTTATAAGTTATGAGAAAAGCAAAGAATTTCTAATAGAGGTAGGGAACGCATGAATAAGATATAAGAAGAAAAATTTTTATTTTTCTAAAACTTCTAAAAGTTTTTGGATAGAAAAAGGCTTATAAAGTACCTCATTAAATTCTACATCCTTTGCTTCTTCCTTTAACTGCTTTTCTGTATAGCCTGTCATCAAAAAAACCTTTACCTTACTTAAGTCAACTTTTGCCTCTTTTAATTTTTTTAATAAATAAACTCCCCCCTTTCCTTTAGGGACTGTTAGGTCAAGTAAAAGTGTTTGATAGGGTTTTTCTTCTCTCAAAGCTTCCATAAAACTTTCAAAGGCACTATCACCTTCTTCAAAGGTTTCCACCTCATAGCCCTTTTCTGTTAATACCTCTTGCAAAAGTTCTCTTATGTCTCTTTCATCATCAAGGATGAGAATTTTTTGTCTTGTAGTCTTTGTTGTGGCAAAAGTAGTCTCATCAATTTTTTCTTCTACCCTTACCCTTGCTAAGGGCAATTTTATAATAAAGGTTGTTCCCTCATTAAGCTTACTTCTACAAAAGATCTCACCTTTATAGGTTTCAAGGATTTTTTTAACAACAAAGAGCCCTAAACCAGTGCCGTAAGGCTTTGTTGAAAAGCCTGGCTCAAAAATCTTATCTACAAGTTCCTCTGGTATACCTTTTCCTGTATCACTTATCTCAATAACAGCAAAATCTCCTTCCCTATATAAATTTACAGTTAACTCTCCAAGATTATTCATAGCTTCCTTTGCATTTATAACAATATTTGAAATAAGAGATAGTAAATGACTCTGTTGTATTGGGACATAAAGATTTTTTTCTAATTTTTTAAAATTAACTTGAATTTTTGTTCCTCTAAGAAGTAAAACTACCCATTCTTCTAAGAAAGAAGAAAGCTCAATAAACTCTTCTTTTTTTATATCCCCCCTTGATAAAATAAAAAGCTCTAAAACTAAATGGGACATTTTCTCATAGACTTCTTTTACTTTTTTTACATATTGAATTGCTCTATCATCAAGTGTTTTGGCTTTTTCTTCCAAGAGCTCAAGATATCCTTTAGAAATCAATAATAGATTATTTAAATCATGAGCAAGGCCTGCAGAAATTTTCTCTATGAGCAGTTCCTTTTCCCTTTGAAATACTTGTTCTTCAAGCCTCTTTCTTTCTGTTACATCCTGTATTGCCCCAATAAAATATCTTTTCCCCTCTATATAGACCTCATCAAAATAAATCTCTGCTAAAAAAAGAGAGCCATTCTTTCTTTTAGCTAAAAATTCCACTCTTTTTTTGGCAAGCTTACTTTCTCTTTTCTTTAGCTCTTGAAAAGCCTTTATTGCCCTCTCCTTTGCTGCTTCTTCAGCAATTAAAAGCATATGCAAATTACTGCCCCTTAACTCTTCCTTTGTGTAGCCTGTTATTTCTTCAAGTCTTCTATTAGAAAAGATACAAAGCCCCTCTTCATCAAGCATAGCCACACCAACAGGCAAAAGCTCTGTTATTATTTCAAAGAGCCTTACAGTTTCCTCTTTAGTCTTAAGATATTGAGTAATATCGGTAAAAGCACTATGAATAAGAACTTT
>JBKBRL010000159.1:0-2944 GCA_046292115.1 Caldimicrobium sp. | reverse complement strand
AGCAGTTCTTTTTACTGAAATTGTTTTAGACAACTTAAAAAATAGAGAAAATGAGTTTTTAGTCGAACTCAACGAATTTCTTGATAATTATAAAAATGAGGAAGATATAAATATCATAGACTCTTTTACTAAAGATGATTTGAAAAAACTTGCTTACTGGATGGCAACTGGTTCAGGTAAAACTCTTATTATGCATATAAACTACTATCAGTTTTTCAACTATAAGCTATTTTCTCCTGAAAATATTATTCTTATTACCCCAAATGAAGGACTATCAAAACAGCATTTTGAAGAATTGCAAAAAAGTGGTATACCTGCAAGACTTTATGTAGGAAGCTTAAACGGAGGTTTAAGAAGTGAAAATGAGGTTTTAGTTATCGAGATAACAAAAATAGTAGAGGAGAAAAAAGGTGGAGGTGTAACTCTTCCAGTTGATGTATTTGGAGGCAAAAACCTTCTTTTTGTAGATGAGGGACATAAAGGTCAAGCTGGAAACAAAGAAGAGATGAAATGGAAAATGAGAAGAGATATGATCTCAAAAGAGGGATTTACTTTTGAATATAGTGCTACTTTTGGTCAAATATTGCCAGTTCCGCAAGAGAGTAAAAGATCCATAACTGAAGAAAAAAGAAAAGTTTTTGTTGAATATGCTAAATCAATTATTTTTGATTATTCCTATAAATATTTCTACCTTGATAGTTATGGCAAGGATTTCTCTATTTTAAATTTAAGACGGCAAAATTATCCAGATGAGCAAAACTTCAGAGAAGTAATGTTTGTAGCTAATCTTTTGTCTTTTTATGAACAGTTACTTGTATACGAAGAAAATAAGGAATTAGCAGAAAAATACAATCTTGAAAAGCCATTATGGATCTTTGTTGGCACTACTGTTACAGGAAGACAAGCAGAGTCAGATGTTTTATTAATTGTAGGGTTGCTTAATAAAACTTTGCAAGATGAAAATTGGCTAATAAGCTGGGTCGAAAAAATTTTAAAAAATGAGTCTGGTTTAAAGGACAATGAAGATATTGATGTTTTTCAAAATAAATTTCTCTATTTGAGGGAGAGGGGCATAAATTTAGATGATTTGTATAAAAGAGTTTTTAACGGAAAGGGTAGACTTAATTTATATGAATTAAAAAATGCCGAAGGAGAGATAGGTTTAAAAACAGGTGAGAATGAATACTTTGGTGTAATAAATATTGGGGATGTATCAAATTTTAAAAAATTGATACAAGAAATAGGGTTAGAGGTTAAAGATGATGTTATTTCAAATTCACTATTTGATGATATAAAGAAAAAAAATTCAAAAATAAATCTTCTTATTGGCTCAAAGAAATTTATAGAAGGTTGGGATACTTGGCGGGTTTCCTCAATGGGTCTCTTAAATATTGGGAGTAATCAAGGACCTCAGATTATTCAGCTGTTTGGACGAGGTGTAAGATTAAAAGGTAAAGATATGTCTCTAAAAAGAAGTGGTGATTATCCAAAAATTAAAATTTTAGAAACGCTCTATATTTATGGAATAAAGGCAGACTATCTAAATAAGTTTTTAGAAGCAATAAGCCGTGAAGAGGTGGAACTTGAAACCATTGAAATACCTGTAAAATTTCAGCATAAAGAAAAATGGGAAAGTCTCTACACACTCTCCAAGCCTCAAAAAAAGTTTGATGAAGAAGAAGTTTTAATGCTTGATATTGATAGAACTATTAAATTTTCACTTGACCTTTTACCCAAAATTACTATAGCTGAAGCAAGAGAGAGAAGAGAAGAAGGAATTGAAACTCAGGAAACAAGGACAGCATATAAAAAATGGAGTTTTAATGAATATAAACAGTTGTTTGAATTGCTTGACTTTGATAAAATCTATCAAGAAATACTTGAATTTAAAATACAAAGAAATTATTGGAATTTAGTTTTTAACAAAGACTCAATTAGAGAAATTCTTTTATCAGATACCTATAAAATAAAATCCCTATCAGATATTTTTGAGCTAAAAAATAAAGAGAAAATTAACAAATTGGAAGATTTAGCTATTTTGGTGATCAAAAAATACCTTGACATTTATTATAGGAAAAAGGCAAAAAGGTTTGAAACGGAAAATCTCAAATATGAACCTCTTAAACAACTTTCTATACCATTTATTTCTGAAAATCAACAGGGCTATATAGTTCAGGTTAATAAGAAAAATAAAGAACTTATTGAGAAAATAAAAATATTAGTTAGCGAAGCTTCTAAATTGTTTGAAGAAGGAAATGGAGATTTACCCAGGATTTATCTCGATAGTTCGCTTTATGTACCTATTTTACTTCAAAACAAGAAAGTAGACAAAATCATACCTGCTGGGCTGGTAGAGAGTGAAGAAAAATTTTTAAAAGACTTAAGGAATTATTTAGAGAAAAACAGGGAAAAATATTCCCATATTGAAGTATATATTCTAAGAAATATTGCCAAATCTGGGATAGGGTTTCAACTTAAATGGGCAGGTTTTTATCCTGATTTCATTATGTGGCTAAAAAAAGAAAATAAACAAGCAATTGTTTTTGTTGAGCCGAAAGCATTAGAGTTTACAAAAGGTTTAATTGATGAAAAAATACAATTTCAAAAAGAGCTAAAAATAATTGAACAAAAGCTTGGTAATAGCAATATAATTTTAGAATCTTTTATTCTCTCAGATACTTCCTATAATGAATTAATTGAAGGAATGACCGATCCACCTTCTAAAGAAGACTTCAAAAAGAACTCTGTATTATTTTTTGAAGATGCAAATTGGCCAGAAGAGCTGTTTAACAAACTCAAATCTTTCCTGAAATAAAACTTACCTCTCTCCGCACATCCATTAGCCACAACCTTAAGGTTGCACTTTCGTTTTATTCCTACAAGCTTGGTAGCCGTAAACTTTAGGTTGTGCTTTTGTTGCACCCAAAAATTCGTTAGCCGCAAC
>JBKBRL010000158.1:280-2949 GCA_046292115.1 Caldimicrobium sp. | reverse complement strand
CTGAAACTAAAGAGAGTTTAGGCTTTTTGAAAGAGCCTATTGGTAAGATTGAGATTTTGAGAGTAGATGAAAACTTTGCCACAGGAAGAATCTTAAGTAAAAAAGAAGAGTTCCCTGTACCAACTCCTGTTAAAAGAAATACTGACCTGCGCATTATGATAATCTCCGAAAATGAAAGCCCTTCTGAGGATATTTTTATTACCTTAAAAAATCTTCTCCCAGAATGTGAAATCTTCTTTGAACCCAAATTGACCTTTAAACAAATAACTTCCGCCGACCTTTTTGCTAAAAAAATAGACTATCTCTGGGTAGTAGGAGAAGGATACATAAAAATTTATAATAGTTATTTAGATTTAATTAGAGCCTATGCCACTCCTACTCCTTTAAGGGAGCCATCAAAGGTTGCAGCAACACCTAAAGCTCAAAAAGAAGTAATTCTTCCTTCACAACCAAGCCTTTTTCATCCTTCTCAAATAAATCTTGTAGGGAGAATGCCCGGAGAGGCTTTGCAGGTGGAATATGCAGACCTCAATGGAGATGGAAAACCGGAAGTTATTTATTTTACCACTGAGGGACTCTTTATCGTGCAGTTAAGAGGTCCGCTTTTAGCTCAATATAAACCGGAAAAAGGAGAAATACTTTCTTTTTCCCTTGGTCCTACTGGTTGGATTGCTCTAAATGTCTACGAAAAAAATTTAGGAATGAGAAGTGAAATTTTGAAATACACTTCAGAGGGGCTAAAACCAGTTATAAAAAATTTAAATCTAATCCTTCAATTTGTAGATTATGCAGGAACTGGTGAAAAGGACACTCTTCTTGCTCAAACCTTTGACAGTGATAATTTCTGGGGCAAGGATGTTTATATTGTAAAAAGAGAAGGCACCTCTATAAAATATGTGCAAAGATTAGAGGTGCCAGAAAATTTTAGGCTTATAGGTTCTGATTTTGCTGATTTAGATGGCGATGGCATAAGAGAACTTATAACTTATCTTCCCGATGGAAGATTAGGTATCTTTAAAAATAACAAATTAGTTTTTTCAACCCCCTTTTCCGTAACCAAACATTTTTATCAGCTCACCTTAGGTAAAGGTAAGAGAGATAAAGAAGTAATCAAGGTAAAAGTCTCACCTCTTCCAAACTTTATTGTAAAAGATTTTAACGGAGATGGCCATCCTGACATTCTCATAGTTAAAGCAGATTTTCCCTTAGAGAGAATAGCTAAAGACTTAAAAACTCTCCCCTTAAATCAAGGGACTTTCCAATTCTATCTTCTTTCCTATCAAGGAACATTTTATTTTAGAGCACTTCCCATACAGGAAACGGGCATCTTTACAGGAGTGGGGGCTTTTGATAGGAATCTTTATTTTTCCACGATTAAAGGGATATATCCTGGGCAAACAGAAAGTGTCATTTATTCAATCATATATTGAGCATGTTTTCTTACAACTTCTTTTAGTGTGAAGAGGATTTGATAATTGGTGAGATTTAATTCTTTTCCAGCTTCAGTAATTAGCTGGAGGAGTTCCTCTTTTGATGTGGCATGGCACATAGTATAGAGGTTATAGGGCCAATCGGGATAGGTAGCTCTTACATAACAATGGCTAACATAAGGTTTATTGGCAAAATAATTTCCTACCTCTTCCAATCTCTCTTCAGGCACTTCCCAGGCAACCATAGCATTCCCTTTATAACCCACTAAATTATGCCTAAGTGTACCTCCAAGCCTTCTAATAATCTTTTTAGCCAATAGTCCTTTTATCGTGGAAATAACTTCTTCTTCCGTTAAATTAAGTTTTTTGGCTATTTCAGCATAGGGCTTTTCAACAATAGGAAGACCTTCAATAAGGGCTTGAAGCACCTTTTTTTCTATTTCTCCTAAAATGGGTTTATCCACTTAGGACGGCTCCTCCAGTTCTTTTTCCACCGTAATTACAGTATGCACATTTCCTCTGGGATGAAAATCTGCCACAATTTTAAGGTAGCGAGGTTTAAGAAGGGCATAGAGGGCATCAAAAATTTCATTTGTCGCTGCTTCATGAGAAATATATCGATTTCTAAATTTATTTAGCCAAAGTTTTAGAGACCGGAGTTCTACGATTTTTTTATCGGGGATGTAAAAAATTTTAATTACGGCAAAATCGGGATAGCCTGACTTTGGACAAAGGCAGGTAAACTCTGGGAAGGTAATTTCAATTTGATAATCCCTGTCAGGATAGGGATTTTCCCACGCTTCAAGTTCTGCTGTCTCTATAGCTAACTCGCCATATTTTTTTTCGGACATAGTTTTTTTCTAAAGCCACATCAAACCATTTTTTATTGGCGCCCCTGGCAGGATTCGAACCTGCGACCTTGAGATTAGGAATCTCACGCTCTATCCTGCTGAGCTACAGGGGCATTGAAAATAAATGGGCGGAAGAGGATTTGAACCTCTGACCCCCGGCTTGTAAGGCCGATGCTCTCCCCCTGAGCTATCCGCCCATTTAGTCGTATATATAACATATCTCATCTTTTTTTATTGTCAAGAAAAAAAGATTAAACCCAAAGAATTTAAATTTCACTTTTTTCCTGTCCTTTAATGAAAGTGGATTGTATACATTTTCATTTTCACGCAGGCTAAAGCCTGCGACTACCAGTTGCGCTTTCATTTTTCACCTACAGATTCGGTAACC
>JBKBRL010000158.1:0-270 GCA_046292115.1 Caldimicrobium sp. | reverse complement strand
AGTCTAAGCAAAAGAGAAATTGAAAAAGCAGTGGTTACTGATGAAGGCTTGGAACTCTATTTTATTTAAACTTAGCCTTGCAAGTAAGAATGAGCTTTTCCTGAACTATTAAGAAAGCGTCCATCCATTTTCTTTTATCCGCAGGCTAAAGCCTGCGAATACCAACTATTAACTCTCTTACATGCTTGTCCTTTAATGAAAGATATTTATATTATGTTATAAGAAACTCCAAAGGGGGGATGTAAAAGTGAAATACAGATGGGTTGAACA
>JBKBRL010000157.1:0-2954 GCA_046292115.1 Caldimicrobium sp. | reverse complement strand
ATACTTATACAAACACAGGCTCTATTTATTTCTTTTGCATTATCCTGTTTACAACAAAAAGAAGGAAGTCATTGTTTCTGCCATAGCCAATATGGATTTACACGATTTATCCCGCCTTGGCAGGACCTATGGAGTAGAGAAAATTTATATTGTACAGCCTCTAAAAGAGCAGAGGGAGTTTGCAAAACGTTTAATTGAACACTGGCTAACAGGAAGCGGTAAGGCTTACAATCCCCTAAGGAGCGAAGCCATAAAGTTGCTAAAAATTGTAGCTACCTTGGAGGAGGCTTTAGAAGAAATAAAAGAAAAAGAAGGTGAAAAACCTCTTCTCATCGGAACTGACGCTTCACCTAAGAGACCCTATATATCTCCAGAGAAAGTAAGAGAATTACTCTGGGAGAAACCACTTGGATTAATCCTTGGGACCGCTTGGGGATTGGAAAATACCTTTCTTGAGAAATGTGATTATTTTTTAGAGCCAATTTGGGGAAGGCTTGATTATTATAATCATTTATCAGTGCGCTCAGCTGCCTCAATCCTTTTAGATAGAATTTTCAATCCCTATCTCTTGTTCAAAAAACCTAAATTTTAGTTCCCTTTAAATTTAGAGATTTTGTATTATATTAAGCACGGAGGCTTTTTAGGGTTTATGAGAGGAGAAACTCAAAGGGAAAAATTAAAAAATAAAAAGGAGATAGTTTTTCTTTATAAAAATATAGACCCAGAAAAAATATTGAGGCAATATCAGGAAAGGCTTGAAGATTTAAGGAGGTGTCTTTGACCCTTTTAGTCTAAAAAGAGAATTAGAGGAAATAGAGGCAAAGATCCAAAAAATCGATTCCTGGAATTCACCAGAATTAAAACATCTTTTAAAGGTGAGAGCTCAACATCTTGAACGTATTAACCTCTTTGAAAATCTTGAGAAGAGGTTTCAAGATCTTTTAGAATGGTACCATCTCTATAAAGAAGAAAACTCCACAGAGTTATTAGAGGCTTTTTTCGAAGATTTGCGAAATTTTGAAAATCTCTTCGAAGCTGAGGAATCAAAAATTCTTCTATCTGAGGAATATGATCATTCTTCTGCCATTGTTAGCCTTCATGCAGGAACAGGTGGGACTGATGCACAGGATTTTGCAGAAATGCTCTTAAGAATGTATACTCGCTGGGCTGAAAAAAAGGGATATAGAGTTAAATTGATAGACTATTTAGCTGGTGAAGAGGCTGGGATTAAGAATGCCGTTCTTCATGTAGAAGGTGAATGGGCTTATGGTCTTCTCAAAGGAGAAAAGGGAATTCATAGACTTATTAGAATTTCCCCCTTTGATGCCAATGCAAGAAGACACACTTCTTTCGTTTCTGTCACAGTTATTCCTGAGATAGAGGAAGAGATAGAAGTGGAAATCCGACCTGAAGACCTAAAAATTGAAACTATGAGAGCAAGTGGGCATGGTGGCCAACATGTAAATAAAACTGAAAGTGCAGTTCGTATTACTCATCTCCCCACAGGAATCGTAGTTACCTGCCAAAATGAAAGAAGCCAGCACCTAAATAAAAGTTTAGCTTTAAAGATTCTCAAATCAAAGCTTTATCAATTAGAAAAGCAAAAATTAGAAGAGAAAAAGGAATCTCTCATTGGTGCAAAGAAAGAGATTAGTTGGGGAAACCAAATAAGAAGCTATATTCTTCATCCTTACAGGGTCATAAAAGATCACCGAACTCAATCAGAGTCTTACAAAGTAGAAGAGTTTTTAGATGGGGAAATAGATAACTTCATAAGAGATTATCTTCTCTGGTACTCAAAAAATAAAATCCAGAGGTCTTAAAATGGAAAAAGAAAAGATTAAAGCCTTAGTAATGCTGGAAGATGGTACCTATTTTTGGGGCTATTCATTTACTATAAGAGGGGAAACCTTGGGTGAGTTTGTTTTTAATACTGGAATTACAGGTTATCAAGAAATCTTAACCGATCCTTCCTATTATGGACAAATCGTCATTATGACCTATCCTCTCATAGGAAATTATGGTGTAAATACTGAGGACATGGAGAGCAGAAAAATTCAAGTTTCTGGCTTCATTGTAAGGGAATATCAACCTTTTTATAGCAATTATAGAGCTGAAAAGTCTTTGAGCGAATGGCTAAAGGAAAATAACCTTCTTGCCGTGGAAGGTGTTGATACCAGGGCTTTAACCAGACATCTTAGAAATTTTGGGGCAATGAAAGGGGGAATTACCACAGAAACCTTAAACCCCAAAGAATTTTTAGAAAAAATTAAGTTTAGTCCTGACTATGTGGGAAGAGATTTGGTGCAGTATGTTACAACAGAAAAACCATATTTTTATGACAAAGAAGGCTTTGATTTTACCTGTAAAACTTTTAAAGGCAAAGCACAGTATAAAATTGCTGTTTTAGATTGTGGCTTAAAATTTAATCAATTAAGAATCATTAGTGAAAAAGGTGGTGAGTGTTTAGTATTTCCAGCTTATACCTCAGCAGAAGAAATTTTATCTCATAACCCCGATGCCATTTTACTCTCCAATGGCCCAGGTGATCCTGCTCCTCTAAAATCCATAATCGCAACAGTAAAAAATCTTTTAGGAAAAAAACCAATTTTTGGTATTTGTTTAGGACATCAGATCTTAGCTCAAGCTTTAGGAGCAACTACTTATAAATTGAAATTTGGACACAGAGGTATAAATCATCCAGTTTTAAATCTTCTAAACAAAAAAGTAGAAATAACCTCTCAAAATCATGGCTTCTGTGTAAAAGCAGAAGAATTGCCGAAGGAAGTAATAATTACTCATATAAATTTAAATGACCACACTTTAGAAGGAATCTATCATCCGGAGTTAAAAGCTTTCTCTGTTCAGTATCATCCAGAAAATGCCCCAGGACCCCATGATTCCCTTTACCTATTTGAAAGTTTTATCCGTTTAATCGAAGGTAAAAATGAACC
>JBKBRL010000156.1:0-2982 GCA_046292115.1 Caldimicrobium sp. | reverse complement strand
TTTTCCTTTTCTGTTCACAAAAAACACAAAACTATAAAATATTGCTTCTGATGGCACAAATTCCACTGTAAAAAGGGCTCCTTCTTTAACTGTTCCCTTCTCTTGGTCAATCCTTATCCTTGTCCTAATTTCTACTGCATAATTTACAAAGTCTGTAAAAACATTATCAGAAACTATAACAAGCCTTTCAGATAAGTTCTTTGTGGTCTCAGTATTTGGTAAATATTTTACTATAAACTCTGCTATCTTATCTACATTTTCACTTTTTTCGCATTCAAAAACAAATTCTTCAAGGGCTATGGATTTTTCATCAATTTTTAACAAAGAATTAGAGCTTACAAAAGCCTTTACAGAATCTGCGGAACTAAAGTTGGGTATGCTCAAATTAATATTTTCTATTTTACAGAAACTTTCAAGCTCCTCTTTAAATCTCTTTATTACCAAGGGGCAAGTAATCCAAGCAAAGATACCTTTAAGACTGCGCACCGGAAATAGGAGAATCTTTGCATCAGTAAAGGCAATCTCCGAGGCTCCTAATTGAGCCTCTTCATATCCAAATAATTTATTTACTAAGTTATTATCTTTATCTTTCCAAACTCTTAGTGCATAATTCCTAAAAACTCCCTTAATACCACTTCCTGCCATATTGGGGAAGGAAGTATGTCTTTCCCTTTGGATTGTCAGATCCGCATAGTGTAAGCTTGTTCCAGAGCCCATATGTAGAGGTGTTAAGGTATAATAGGTCAAAAGGGCAACTGTATCGTACATAACTTACACCTCCTTTTTTTTAACCTAAAAAGTTTTTACCAATACAAGGTTTGCACCTATGAACTCTTTAGTAGGCTTATAAAAAGTTATTAGCTCATTTAAGCTTTCATTTTCTATAACAAAAAGGCTACCTGGGTTTACAGCACGAATAAATCTGTTTCCATAATTTCTTGAATTTATTGACAAAAGAGTATAGCCAGTCAAGCAAGCGTATTTTATTCCTTTGAAATGCTCAAGGATTGAATTTTTGCCCTCAAAAACCCCTGGTGTTAAGAAAAGGATTGCACAAGTTTTTTCACATTTTTCATTAAGGTTAAAAGTTAAATCTTTAAATAGGTCCTTGAAATTATGCTCCTCTATATCATAAAAGGCAGTTTTTGCCTCTCCTCCAATTTTTAGGACTTTAGGAGATTTATTTAAGATTTCTATAATTTTTTCCTTGTGTTCCTCTTTGAATTCCACCCAAAAAACAAGTCTAAACTCTTCTTTAAGTCTTATAAATCTTACCTTATAGAGACCATCTTCTTCTTTAACCGTGCCGGTGTAATCGTCCATATGTATGGAAACCCTATCTTCTATATCAAAAACATCGGTTTCAGTAAGTAATTCAGTCTCATCTATAGAGCCACTATTATACCAACTCTTCAATCCTTTAAGGCTAATAAAACCCCTAAAGGGCTCGTATTTTTGAGTACTTATTTGATTGTTTTTTTCTTCCGATTTTGGCTTTATCCAGGAAATATATTCAACCCTATCTTCAAGGTCTGTATTTTCAACTTTTACAAGTTTAGAGCTTTTAATTCTCTCATAAATTATTATTTTTTTACCATCTTCTTTTTGTTTAATTATCTCATTTTTACCATCTTTTTGATTTTTATCATCTTTTTGTTCAATCATGTTAGCTTGATCTTTACCATCTTTTTGTTTTATTATGTTAGCGGGTGCAGGAAAGTAATAGGGTTCTTCTTCTGAAACTTTTTCTGAAACTTTTTCTAAGAAAGGACCATATACAGCTTTATACACATCGCCTGTAATATTTGTTTTAGCATAAATCTTTGCAAAAATAGCACTGGCTATGGAATTAGGAAAGGGCGGAAAGATACTCTCTCCTAAGCCCCCCAAGTTAAAGGGCTTTCCATCCCCAAAGAACAGCACATCCACCGGCTTTATGATGAATTTTAGCATCAGATAAGCCTCCTAATAATTCCTCTATTAAGTAAGCTTTTAAGGTAATCCTCAATTAAAGAACAGTCTGGTTTTTGTATTTTTACAGACTCAAGCTTCAACTCAACATCCTCAGGTAAAAATGTTCCTTTTATAAAAATTATCAAACCATCCAATCTATCACCGTTTTTGAGTATCTTGTATATAAGAGGGGATGCTCTACGGAGTTTTTCATCTTTTTTTACAGGAAATACCATTCCGCTTTGTCTGCGACTTTCTTTAAGAGATGAAAAATGAAAATTCAAAGGAAGACCAAAAATTACTCTTTTTATTGTAATATTTCCTTGAATTTGCCCTTGTATTATCTTCTTAGCAACCTCATAGTCTGGTTTTAAATAACTCCTATAAGCCATTAAAGTAAATCCCATAAAGTTAAGTAGCTCACGCCAGGCATTTTGATTTGCCAGCTTATTAAAGGGGGAAGGGCTTGTGCTTAGCGTTTTATACTCCTTTGCTAAATATCGACCTTCTCGTCCTTTTTGAACCTCGTTAGCCCAACTTTGTATAGTGTTTGCATCTGTCTTCTTAAATATGTATATCTCTATATCGATACTTTTTGAAAAAAGCTCCATTATTTTTTTGTAATTCTCTTTAAGCCAACTTTCCATTTCGCCCTCGGGCTTGAAGGAAAAGGGTAGTTTAAAATTACTACTAATTTCTTTATCCTCGGTAGACTTTACCACAAAATGCTTTACCGCAATAGACCCAAAGCCCCTTCTTGCCCTACTTCCGAAGTTTCCTAAATAAAAGGCACACCAAAGGGCTCCTAAAAATTTCTTTATCTCCTCTTCTTTTAAAAGAGGAGAAAAAATAATCTTCAAATTAAAGCTATACCCAACTTCTAAATATTGCCTTCTTGGTTTATTTTGATCTTTCCTAAAACGCTGATCCAAGGAAAAAGCAATATAGTTTAACCCTGTTTGCAAAACGAACCCTTTTGTATCAAACTGCTTTTCAAAAGTTTTTATATACCTATTAACATCTCCCTTA
>JBKBRL010000155.1:0-2986 GCA_046292115.1 Caldimicrobium sp. | reverse complement strand
GTTCAGAACGTCGTGAGACAGTTCGGTCCCTATCCACCGCGGGCGCAGGAGGCTTGAGGGGAGCTGCCCCTAGTACGAGAGGACCGGGGTGGACACACCTCTGGTGGCCCGGTTGTTCCACCAGGAGCAGTGCCGGGTAGCCATGTGTGGACGGGATAACCGCTGAAAGCATCTAAGCGGGAAGCCCACCCCAAGATAAAGCCTCCCGAGA
Source organism: Caldimicrobium sp. (assembly GCA_046292115.1). Taxonomy (GTDB): domain Bacteria; phylum Desulfobacterota; class Thermodesulfobacteria; order Thermodesulfobacteriales; family Thermodesulfobacteriaceae; genus Caldimicrobium. The sequence continues at coordinate 2,775 of JBKBRL010000155.1, read as the reverse complement.
GTGGGGAAACCCACTCCCTGAAGGGCCCGGAGAGAACATCCGGTTGATAGGCCGGAGGTGGAAGCTCAGCAATGGGTGGAGCCTACCGGTACTAATCGCCCGTGCGACTTGGCTACCTTACCAGCTTAAACTCGTCAAGATTCCCTATTCACTTGTTAATATAAATTTTTAGATTTCCCGGGTGCCCATACCGGAGGGGAAACACCCGTTCCCATTCCGAACACGGTCGTTAAGCCCTCCAGGGCCGATGGTACTGGGTGGTTACCCACCTGGGAGAGTAGGTCGGTGCTCGGGATTCTTTCGCATAATCTTGCAAATTATCTCTTTATCATTAAATTATCTATCATAAATGAATTCAGTTATTAAGATCATTGGATTTCTGATATTGACTTTTTTAATCTTTTTGGGCCAATTATTTTTGATTTTATTCCTCTATTTGAAGATTTCATTGCCAAGCATTTCCAAACTTAAAAATTACTACCCTAAGCAATCTATAGTAATTGTTGATATTCAAGGTCAAATTGTTGGTTACATAGGAGATGAAAGAAGGATTTTTGTTCCTTTAAACAAAATACCTCCTCATGTAATTAATGCCTTCTTAGCAGCTGAAGATGCTCAGTTTTATAAACATAAGGGAATTGATTTTTTTAGTATAATTAGAGCACTTTTTAAAAATATAATTTCTGGAAAAATTGTTCAGGGTGGTAGTACTATAACCCAGCAAGTGACAAAATCTCTTCTTCTAAGTCCAGAAAGATCTTTTACAAGAAAAATAAAAGAAATGTTTTTAGCATGGCAGATAGAGAAACATCTGACAAAAGATGAGATTTTAACTATATACCTAAATCATATCTATTTAGGCGAAGGTGCTTATGGAGTTGAAGCTGCTTCTTTGACTTACTTTGGAAAACATGTTTGGGAGCTTAACTTACTAGAAGCTGCAACATTAGCAGGTTTACCCCCAGCACCGTCTAAATATAATCCATTATCTAATCCCAGAGCTGCCTTAATTAGAAGAAATTATGTTATAAAAAGAATGGAAGAAGTTGGTTTTATTTCCTCAGATTTGGCCAAGGACCTAATTAATAGTCCTTTAATCCTTAATCCTAAAAATGTTAATAAACCTGCCCATCATGCCTATTTTATTGATGTGATAAAAAGCGAATTAGAAAAGATTTTTCCCAAAGATGTTTTAGAACAAGGTGGTTTCATAGTAAAGACTACTTTAGATGCAGATTGGGAAAAGAAAGGATATGAAAATCTTAACACTTGGTTCACTAAAAATTATAAAGAAGATCCTCCAGAAATGGCAGCTGTTTGTCTTAATAATAGCGATGGAGGCGTTAGAGTACTTATTGGTGGAAGAAATTATCTACAATCCTCATACAATAGAGCCATTTTAGGGAAGAGACAGGCAGGTTCTGCGTTTAAACCCTTTATTTGGGCTGAAGCATTAGAAGAAGGTGTAGTTTCACCTAATTCAGTAATTTCTGATGAGCCCATTACCTTACCTGGTGCTGATGCTGGGAGAGACTGGAGCCCAGGAAATTACGATGGTAAGTATATGGGACCTTTATCATTAAAAGACGGACTTGCCTATTCAAGAAATACTATTGCAGTCAGATTGGCTGTGCTTTTAGGTTTAGACAATTTACATAATTTGATTAGAAAATTAGAATTGAAATTTCCATTACCATTAAACCTGAGTTTAGCTTTGGGTACTTATGAAATAAGTCCTCTTGAATTAACAGCTGCTTTTACTGTTTTTCCCAATCTTGGCCAAAAGGTTACTCCTTTCTTTATAGAAGAAATTTATGACAAAATTTATGATGGAAAACTTATTTATAAAAGAGATCCCCAAATTATTTCAGTTTTTTCAGCAAATACTGCTTCTATTATGAATGAATTTTTAGAAGCAGTAATAAGATATGGTACAGGAGCCTGTGCTTTAGCCTTAGGGGTGCCTGTAGGTGGAAAAACAGGAACTACACAAGATTATAAGGATGCCTGGTTTATAGGTTTTACTGCTGAATATACTTGTGGAGTTTGGGTGGGATACGATAAGGGAAAAACACTCCAAAAAGGAGAGACAGGAGGGAGAGTGGCATGCCCATTATGGTTAACTCTAATGCAAGCAAAAAAACATAAAAAGATTCCTTTACCCAAATATGTCCAAATAGAAGAACAACAGAGTAATGCAACAGTTTCTCCCTAATAAATTGATAGATAACTTACCAAATCAAAATATTTCATAATAGCTTTTAAGCTTCGCAGTTAATTGAGTAAAAGGGTAATTTCTAATATATAAACTCTAAAAATGATTTGAAATTATTTTGAGAACTTATTATAATAAGTAATAAAGACCTGGAAAATTTTTAAACTTATTTAACTACGGAGGTAGCGTTATGGGTTTACAAAAAATTATAAGTACTTACATACCACAAGGAGTTTTTATAGTAACTACGCAGGCTGATGGAAAAATTAATGGTATGACTGCTGCATGGGTTTCACAGGTATCTTTTAAGCCACGACTTTTAGCTGTTGCCATAGCACCTCAAAGATATACTTATGAATTAATTGAGAAATCTAAGGTCTTTTGTATAAATGTACTTTCAGAGGACCAAGTTGAAATAGCTAAGCATTTTGGTTTTGTAAGCGGAAGAAAAGTTAATAAATTTGAAAATTATCCCTATAAGTATGCTCTAAAGGGCTCACCGGTGCTTTTATCAGCAGTAGCCTATTTTGAGTGTGAAGTAACCCATCTTTATGAAACGG
>JBKBRL010000154.1:0-3020 GCA_046292115.1 Caldimicrobium sp. | reverse complement strand
TCATATTGAGTTAATGGAGAAGGAATTTGGCACAACTCCCACAGTATTCAGAAATACGGAATTAATTTATTTTGATAAACTTTCCGATGTTTTAACAAATTTTCCTTCTATAAAGACAATTATAATAGAGGGAGCAGATCGGATCCTTATGGGAGATTCTCCTCTTTATCCAAGATTATCCTATAATCATGCCCATTTACTTTTACTTAAGCATTACAAGCTTTCAGACGATATTGCCTTTCGTTTTAGTGATAGAGGTTGGAAAGAATATCCTTTAACAGCGGAAAAATATGTAAAATGGGTTAAAGATTTGACCTTATTAGACCACGAAGGGAAAAACCTTTATTTGGGACTTTTTATGGATTATGAAACCTTTGGAGAACATCAATGGAGAGAAACGGGCATATTTGAATTTATAGCAGAGGTGATATGTCTTCTTTTAAAAGAAAAAGAAATTGCTTTTTTGTTTCCCTCTGAAGTATATTCCACACTAAATTATTCGCCCAAGGGATTATCTGTTCCCACTCCCACATCTTGGGCTGACACGGAAAGAGATTTGTCAGCCTGGCTTTCCAATCCTTTACAATGGAATGCTATGAAAACAGTCTATGAAATTCTAAAAGAGGCAAAAAGGAAGGGCAAAAAAGACCTTATATCTAATTTAAAGAAGTTAACAACATCAGACCATTTTTATTATATGTGTATAAAATATTTTCAAGATGGTGATGTGCATAAATATTTTTCTCCCTATGACTTGCCAGAAAATGCCTATAGATATTTTATGAACGTTTTAAAAGATATTGAAGAAAAATTGGAGGAATAGTTATGGAGTTTAAGAAATTTTTTGTTTATCCACGTTTTCCTGAAAGATTAGAAAAATTAGTTACTATTTCGTATAATTTATGGTTTACGTGGGACTTTGGAGCTTTGTCTCTTTTTTATAAGATGGATGCTGATCTTTTTAGAAAAGTAAATCGTAATCCCATAAAATTTATTCACCTTTTATCAAAGGAAAAAATTGAAGAACTTGCTCAGGATAAAAGGTTTCTCACAGAGCTTCAGGAAATTTGGGAACGCTTTGAAATTTATTTAAAAAAGAGGCATCCTATAATTACTTCGGTTGAGCTCACAAAAGAAGATGTAATAGCATATTTTTCTACGGAGTTTGCTTTACATGAAGCCTTACCTATTTATGCTGGTGGTTTAGGGGTGCTTGCAGGAGACATCCTTATGGGAGCATCAGATTTAGATATTCCTTTGATTGGTGTAAGTTTATTTTATAATAAAGGTTATTTTAAGCAAACTTTAGATCCTTCAGGGATGCAAAAAGAAGAAGCCGAAAAAATTGATAAGTTTTTAAACATCCTGAGAGAAGTAAAAGATGAAAATGGGAATCCCCTCTCTATTGAAATTAAGCTTATTGATGGGTCCATTAAGATTAGAGTTTGGAAGGTGGAAGTAGGGAAAAGGCTTTGTCTTTTTTTGGATACCGACCATCCAGCAAATCCACCAGAAGTGAGGGCTATCCTTGATTATTTATATACAGCTGATCCAGAAATTAGATTAAAACAGGAAATTATTTTAGGTATAGGGGGATATGAGGTATTAAAAAAAATGGGAATCTCACCAAAGTTATATCACTTAAATGAAGGTCATTCAGCCTTTGTTATCCTTTCAAGACTTAAGGAACTTATGCAAGAAAAGGGGTTAACCTATGAAGAAGCAAAATTATATATTCAAGAAACCACGCTTTTTACCACGCACACTCCACTTATATCTGGAAATGAGCATTTTGACACAAAATTGATAGAAAAATACTTAGGACCTGAAATATCCTCTTTGGGGTTAACTCTTGATCACTTAATGGAGTGTGGTTGTATTTTAGGAGATAAATCTATTTTTTGGCTTCCTGCTATGGCTATAAAAAATTCTCGATACATTAATGCGGTATCAAAACTGCATCAAGAAACTACTAAGAAAATGTGGCATCCTTTATTTGAAAATTGGCTCCTTGAAGAGGTTCCCATTGACTATGTAACTAATGGGGTTCATTGGAGATGGCTCTCAGAACCCTTTAATGATCTACTTGCCAAGTATGTAGATCCAGATTTTCGATTTTTAGGACCTGATGATCCTGCCTGGGAGGAGATTCTTAATATTCCTGATGAAGAAATCTGGGAAGCCCATAAAAAAAATAAACAAAAACTTATTAATCTTTTAAATAAGTATCTAGAAGAAGAGTTAATGAAAAGTGAATATCGGAAATTAGCAAGAAAATGGAACTTTCCCTTGAAAAGATTTACCTTAATTATAGGTTGTGCACGAAGAGTAACAGGCTATAAAAGAAATAATCTCATACTTTTTGATAAAGAGCGCCTTTTAAAAATTTTGCATGATACAGATAAACCAATTCTATTTGTTTTTGCCGGAAAAGCCCATCCTAAGGATTTGCAAGGTAAAAAAATGATCCAAGAATTAATTGAATTTAGAGAAAAAAATCACGTAGAAGATAAATTCATCTTTTTAGAAAATTATGACCTTCATACTGCAAGGTATATCATTTGGGGCTCTGATGTTTGGCTAAATACTCCTTACAGACCGATGGAGGCAAGTGGAACTTCTGGTATGAAAGCTTGCTTAAATGGGGTTTTGAACCTTAGTGTGTTAGATGGCTGGTGGATTGAAGGATATGATGGAACTAATGGGTGGGCGATATTTCCAAAAGAAGGACTTCCACCCTATAATAATTTTGAAGCAAATCAAATTTATTCCTTGCTTGAGGGAGAAATAAGAGACCTTTTTTATCAAAGAGACGAAGAAGGTATCCCAAGAGAATGGGTGCAAAAGATGAAAAGAGCCCTATATACCGCTTGTAAATATTTTTCTATAAACAGAGTATTAATTGAATATTATAAAAAATTTTATAAACCTATGTTTAATATGGAAAAAATGCTTTCAGCTAATAATTATGCTTTTCTTAAGGAATTAGAAAAGAGGAGACAAATTCTTATGGAAAATTG
>JBKBRL010000013.1:0-9197 GCA_046292115.1 Caldimicrobium sp. | reverse complement strand
TTGGACCAAGAAGTGAAAAGAGTTCACCCTTATTAAGGAAAAAAGAAATTCCTTTTAAGGCTTCTTTTGTACCAAATCTTTTTTGTAAGTTTCTTATCTCTAAGGCTGGCTGAAGGAACATCTGAAATATTATAACTAAGGTAAAGTTTAGTGCAAGGTTTCTATAGGATTTTCTCTTTTATGATATACTTTTTAGTAAATTAAGGTAAAACTTTGAAATATGGGCTTAAAGTGGCAGTTAAAATTAAAATGTAAATTGACCCCAGGAAAAATTTCCTGGGGCCTCAAACTTCTAATTAAACCTCAACCTTAATCCTTAGGCTCAATATTTACTTTTCCATCTTCGAAGGTTATATTGGCATTTATAAAATATGCCTTAAACCCTTTATCCTTTAGAATATTATAAGCCATTTCAGAACGGACACCTGTAGCGCAGAATAATATTATTGTTTTATCCTTAGGTATTTCATTTAATCTATTGGCAAGTTCTCCTAAGGGTATATTTTTAGCAAATTTAAAAGTACCCGCTTGGACCTCGTCAGGTTCTCTTACATCAATTATAAAATAATTGTCTGGAAGGCTATCAGAAAATACTAATTTTTTGAATTCTTCAATGTTAAAACTACCAGGAACGGGTTTAGGAATATAAACAATTTCTTTCTTTAAGGCACCACTTTCGGTTTTAGCACCAATTTTTTTCCAATTCTCTATAGCATCTCTAATAAATCCGGTGTTTTCGTATCCCCAATTCCTTACAACATTAAAAGCTTTAATTAAATCCTTTTCAGGTAAACCGTAAAGATATATAGGAGCTTTTCTCCTTTCAGGAAATTTATCTTTGTACTTAGGTAGCTCGTTAATAGGAATGTTTACTGCCTGAGGTAAATGCTCTTTTGTGGCTTCTTTTGGATCTCTTAAATCAATCAACACAAAAGGCATATCCTTATCAAGTAAGGCTTTTATATGCTTTACTGACACTTCTACAGGCATACCTGCTTTTTTCCAAGCAGGCATTCCGTCATGAAAAACTTTCACATTTTTCCATCCCATTCCTTCTGCCCTACGGGCAAAACCAGGAGAAAGAGCTCACCTTGGACCTTCACAATAGGTTACAATAAAGGCTTCTTTATCCTGGGGCATTTTGTTTAAATTTTTGTCCATCTCTGCAAAGGGTATATTAACAGCACCAGGAATAAAACCTTCAAAATATTTAGGAGCAGGGCGTGCATCAACGATTAAGGCTTTCTTTTCTTCCCAAATTTTTTTCATCTCATCAATGGAGACTTTTTTCTCTGGAGGCACAGATAAAGGCGGTTTTACACTGATAAGAGTAGCATAATAAACCTCGTCTCCCTTCTTAGTATAAACAATTTTTATAGGGGCTCCTTTACTTAACTTATTTATAGGTTGGTTCCATCCAACAATCTTTGTATTCTCATCAAACTTCACATTCCAAGTAACCCCTGTATCAATCTGAATTAACTCTGCTTTTAAAGATACAGAAACCAAATTTCCCCTAAGCTCTGAGGGGGCTGCTTGATGACAACCTGAAATTCCACAGGATTTTAAAATTACTGGCTTGCCACTCATCTCATGATGAGTACTTAAAGTCTGACTTAATAATACTCCACCCGCTAAAATCCCCGCACCTAACATAATCTTGGGGACAAATTTTTTCATAGACACACCTCCTTTAAATTTTTTAATCTTTTAATTAAATTATTAATAATTATGATCCTATAAGTCTAATAAATTTTTTTAATTGAAATTATTTATTTTTATAATAAATTAGGAGTTAAAATCCCATAAGCTTGATTCTTTAACTGCAAACTCCCTCAAGCTTAAGATTCCCCAAATGTTTTATTTTATGATATATTTTTATTAACTAAGGGCTAATGGTATTTCAAAAGAATCTTTTATCATAAAAGATATGAAAAAGGGGTTGGATTAATTTATGATTGCTATAAATTTAGAGGAAATTCCTAAGGATTCTGGAGTATATCTATTTAAAGGAGAAAGAGGAGAGGTTCTTTATGTAGGAAAGGCAAAAAACTTAAAGGCAAGAATTAGCAGTTATTTTAAAGGGGAAATTATTAATCCTAAAGTTCAAAATCTTTTACATCAAACTAAGTCTTTAGAATATTTTCTTACTACTACTGAAAAAGAAGCTCTTTTATTAGAAGCAACGCTTATTAAAAAGTTTAAGCCTAAATATAATGTCCTTTTAAAGGACGATAAAAATTATCCTCAATTACGTATTTCTCTTCAAGATCCCTACCCAGCTTTACAAGTAGTAAGAAAACGAAAAAAGGGAGATAGGGCTCTCTATTTTGGTCCCTTTACATCCGCTAAAAGTTTAAAAGAGATATTAAAGTTACTTTCTAAAACTTTTCCTATTAGACGATGCTCCTTAGCTGAAATGCAGAGACGAAAAAATCCTTGCATCTATTTTCAAATTAAGAAATGTTTAGCACCCTGTGTAAAAAAAATTTCCAAGGAAGAATATGACAAATTAGTAAAAGGGATTATTGATTTTTTCCAAGGGAAAGGACAGGATCTAATTGAGAGATGGCGAGAGGAGATGCATAGGCTTTCTGAAAATTTAGAATTTGAAAGAGCTGCTTTTTTAAGAGATAGAATTCGTGACCTTGAAGCACTTTTAGAAAAGCAATCCGTTGTTTTAAGTGACACAAAGGATATTGACTTTTGGGAATGTAAAATAATTGATGATAGAGAATTTTTTATCGTTCTCTTTATTCGTTTTGGTTATCTCTATGGATTTCAAACTTTTTCGGTAAAGAAACCCCTTAATGAAGGATCGGCTCTAAAAGATGTACTTTTACAATATTACACAGAGGGGAAAATAATACCAGAATACATAACCATTCCTGATGAAGTAGAGGAATTTAAGGAACTTGCATCACTTTTAAGTGAATATGCTGGGAAAGAGGTAAAATTTCTAAATCCTGGCAATGACCCAGAACTTTTAAACTTAAAAAATTTGGCTTTAAAAAATTTGAAAAATTATATTGTCCAATATAAAGAGAGTAGAGTTTCTGATTATGAAAAGCTGGCAAATGAGCTAAAGAACTTTTTTAAATTAGAAAGAGACCCTTATTATATAGAAGCCATAGACCTATCCCAATATGGAGGTTTTGCTAAGGTTGGTGTAATAGTGGCTTTTATTCAAGGGATACCTGATAAAAGTAAATACAGGCATTATAAAATTAAAGGTGATTACCGGGATGATTTTTCTATGCTCTATGAAGTAGTTTATAGAAGATTGAGGAGAGGGATCGAAGAGGGCTATTTTCCTGATTTACTTTTAATTGATGGAGGAAAGGGGCATTTAGAAGTTGCCCTTTCAGCAGCTCGTGACCTGGGATTAAATGAAATAGAAATAAGGAGTGTAGCCAAAAATGAAAAAAGAAATCCTGAAAAGGCTTTCCTTCCTGGAAGAAAAAATCCCAAATTTTTACCCAAACATCAAGAGGTCTATCATTTTATAGGTAAAATTTTAGCAGAAGCTCACAGGTTTGCTATCACCTTTAGTCATAAAACTATGGAAAAAGGGACCTTACAGAGCCTCTTGGAGGAAATTCCTGGGATTGGTCCAAAAAGAAAAAAAGTGCTTCTTAGTACTTTTAGCAATTGGAAAGATTTATTGACAGCTCAAGAAGAAGAAATAGCCAAATTACCAGGTTTTAATTTAAAAATAGCAAGAAATCTCAAATCTGCTCTTTCAAAGCTGAAATTAGAAAATACCCTTTCTTAGAGTACTTTTTTGTTTAGAGATGGCATCCTGATTTTTAGTCCATTTAGCTACAAATTGTTTATAACAAGACTCTCCACAAAAATACCAAGGTTTATTAACACAACAAGTTTTAACAGTTAGAGGCTCATTATTTATTATTTTCCCACACCATGAGCATCTATGTAGTCTTTCTCTTTTTTCTTTTATTTGTAGAGGCATCTTTTAATTCCCTCTCTATTAGGTCAGCTAATTTTTTTCCACTCATTAGCATACCACCAAAAATTGGGCCCATTCTTGGAAGTCCAAAGACAGCACAAACCGCAATTCCTGTTACATAAAGACCTTCTGCTACTTTTCCTGTATGCTCCACAACCAACTGTTCAGAGATTTCACTCCAATTTGAGCGTTCTCCTGCTAATTCTATCCCAAGTTCTGGGTTTTTACGACTGGCAATAGAGATAAGTTCAGCATCATGCCCTGTGGCGTCAACCAAAATTTTACAATGGGTGTAGAGGGGATCCACATGAAGACCGGCAAGTTGAATAGCAGTCCAATGCCAAAGGACTCCAACTACTCGAGGAGGATTATTTCTAACTATCACATCATCTACATTTATTCCAAGAAAAATCTTCGCACCAGCATCTAAGGCTCCTACAGCTAATTTTGCAATAAGTTCTGCTGGATCTATAGTGAAGAAACCATTTTCTGCCTTTTTGTACTTAATTTTAAAATCCTCAACTATTGGAAGGGCTTCCTTTTGCACTACAATCTTGGGAATCATATTTCCTCCACCACCAATACCGCCTCCAAAGGAAAGCCTGCGCTCATAAATTAAAACCTTAAACCCTTTATCTGCTAAATATTTTGCCGCTGTAAGACCGGAAGGTCCTGCACCCGCTATTAACACATCCACATCGCTATAGTTAATTAGATCCTCCATACCCTCTTTCAAGATAGCTTGATTAATCTGAAGTTCCATCTCTTTATACCCCCTTTTTCATTAGAGTAATTCATATGATAACTTAACACTTAGCAAATTTCTTTTTTAGATTTAGTGAAAAATGTAACTTGAATTATCTACTTTTCTCATAAATTCTTTGTATGTGGTAACAACTAACAATTTGTGCTAAAAAAATAGAAAAAGCCTTAGGTTTTTTAAAGAAAACTTTGAACAAGAGCTTCCAAAATTTTAATTTCTCTTTACCTAATATTCCAAATTTAAATATAATTTTAGGCACACTTAAAAGATAAGATTTATGTATTTTTAAATAGGTCATATCTATTTTAAAAAAGGACTTAGGATTGTAATGATTTAAAAAATTAGAGATACGTTGATAATAAGATGCTTCTGAATACAATTTTTTTATTATTTCCTTATACCCGTTTATTAGTAAAGGATATGCCATTTTTGGAATAATATTTGTATCAAAATCTGTATTATCGCCTTTAAAATAGGGTTTTATTCTTCCTTCACTGTGTAGTCTTTTATAAAGCTTAGTTCCAGGGGGGGCATTTAATAATCCTACCATAGCTATAACAATAGAACTTTCTTTCACAAAGTTTATCACTCTTTGAAAGATATCTGGAGGGTCGTTATCAAAACCAATTATAAATCCTCCCATAACTTCAAGCCCATGTTGTTGAATTTTTTTTATATTTTCTACCAAATTTCTATTTCTATTTTGAACCTTATTTGCTTCCTTTAAACTTTCTTCATTAGGTGTTTCAATTCCAATAAAAACTGAATTAAAACCAGCTTCTACCATAAGCTCCATTAATTCCACATCATCTGCTAAATTTATGGATACTTGCGTATAAAAATAAAAGGGATAATGATGTTCTCTTTGCCATGCTATAATGGTTGGAAGTATCTCTTTTTTGATTTTATTTTTTCCACCTATAAAATTATCATCTACAAAAAAAACTGACCCCCTCCAACCCAATTTATATAAATTATCAAGTTCAGCTATAACTTGCTCCGCCTTTTTGGTCCTCACCTGATGCCCAAAAAGATTAGTTACATCACAAAACTCACAATTAAAGGGGCATCCTCGAGAATACTGTATACATACAGAAGTATAATGGGATAAGTTAATTAAATGGTAAGAGGGTAGGGGGCTTTTAGTTAAATCAGCTAATTCATTAGTTCTATAAATTTTCTTAGGAGTCCCCCTTTGTAAATCTTCTAAAAACAAAGGCAAAGTAATTTCTGCTTCATTCAAAATTAAATGATCAACGCTATCTTGAAAATCTTGCCAAAAAGCAGTAAAAAGGGGGCCACCTGCGATAATTTTTTTTCCATATTTTTTGGCAAGTGCTATTACCTCATTAGCAGATTCTCTTTGGACTGACATTCCACTTATAAGAATAAAATCCGCTTCTTTTATATCTTGAAGTTTTACAGTTTCTACATTGAGGTCTATAAGTCTAAGAGACCATTCCTTAGGAAGGAGACTTGCTACTGTGAGTAATCCTAAGGGTGGATGAGTTGCCTTTTTGGAAATTAGCTTAAGGGCATGTCTAAAACTCCAAAAAGTATCAGGGTAGGCAGGGTATATTAATAAAACTTTCATTTAATGTTCCTTTAATGTCCTTTTTTACAGGATTCCCCATTTTTTCAATTTATCACGAATAGTTTTTCTATCTACTCCTAATTTCTTGGCAGCAAGAGTTCTATTCCACTTAAGTTGTTCAAGGACCTTAAGAATATATCTTTTTTCAATTTCTTCCAAAGGCTGGATTCCTTCTCTATCGTCATAAATAGCATTTAAGAGATCTTCTTCTGTAGAAGTTATTTCAGAAGCCTTTTCAAATCCAGCAAAAAATAAATCTTTTTCTGTTATTTCTTCTTTTTTACTAAAAATAACTAAACGTTCCACTAAGTGTTTTAGTTCTCTTACATTCCCTGGCCAGGAGTAATTTAAAAATTGATCTATAACTTCCTTAGAAAAAATTTTTTTAGATTTTTTATGTTTTTCACTAAAGTAATCTAAAAAAAATTGTGCAAGAAGAGGAATATCCTCTTTCCTTTCCCTCAATGGAGGTAAATGAATATGAACAACATTTAATCTATAGAATAAATCTTCCCGAAAGGTACCTTTTTTAACCTCTTCTTTTAAGTTCTTGTTTGTCGCTGCGATAATTCTTACATTAGCTTTAACAACCTTTAAACTTCCTACTGGAGAAAATTCTTTTTCTTCGACCACCTTAAGAAGTTTTGCTTGAATATCAAGAGGGATATTTCCTATTTCATCCAAAAATAAAGTTCCTCCCTGTGCCAATTCAATTTTACCGATTTTAGAAGAGTGAGCCCCAGTGAAAGATCCTTTAACATGCCCAAAAAGTTCACTTTCAAAAAGGGTAGGAACGATACAACTACAATCAACGCAAATGAAAGGACCAGTATAAACTTTATCAAATTCATGTATCTTTTTGGCAAGCAAGCCCTTTCCTGTGCCAGATTCTCCTGTAATTAATACAGTTGTATCTGTTTGTGAAATTAGTTGAGCCTTTTCTAAAACCACTTTTATGGCCCTGCTTTTTCCTATAAAGGGAATTTTTTCTTCTTTTTCAGATTGGTTAAGTTTAAGATAAATATTTTCCAAGGTAAGCCTTTTCTTTTCTAAGGCTTTTTCTAAAGCTATTTTGGCCTCATAAATGGAGAAAGGTTTTTCCAAGAAATCAAAGGCTCCTGCCTTAATAGCTGAAACTGCCGTCTCAATATTTCCATAAGCAGATATTACTATGACTTGGGTGTTTATACTATTTTCCAAAATTTCCTGAAGTAATTCTAATCCATTTGTATCAGGAAGTCTTAAGTCTAAAAAAACTACATCATATTCATATTTAGAAATAAATTCACGGGTAATTTCACCTGAGGGTGCCAAATCAACTTCATAATTTTCTTTAGTAAAATAGTGAAAAAGGCTATCTCTTATGGAGTTTTCATCATCAACTACGAGGATTTTCCCTTTAAAAGCCATCTTCTCTTAAAGCCTCCCTTGTAGGTAATGGTAAAAGTAATTCAAAAATAGCACCACCTTGAGGGTGATTACTTACCCTTATTTCACCACCATGCCTTCTTATAATACTATGGCAAATAGAAAGCCCTAGGCCTGTGCCTTTTTTAGGCTTTTTAGTAGTAAAAAAGGGGTCAAAAATATAAGGCAGTATTTCCTCAGAAATACCTGGGCCAGTATCTCTCACATTGATTAGTATTTTATCATCGCTTGCTTTTGTTTCAACAAATATCTCCCCCTTACCGTTCATTGCCTCCGCAGCATTAGTAAAAAGGTTTAAAAAAACCTGTTCCATCTGCGTAGGATTAGCATAAAATATAGGCAGATTAGGTTCTAAATTAAAATGAAACTTTATCTCTCTAAAGATATGATAGTCTTTTATTAATTCAAATATATTCACTATAGGTTCATTTAGATTTATCCATTCCTTTTTGACTCTCTCTGGCTTACCAAAATCAAGTAACGCCCGAGAAATAACCCTACATCTGATTGTAAGCTTGATAATTTTATCGACTAACTCTTGCCATTTAGACTGTGCAGGAAGTTCCTCTTTGAGCATGTTAGCATATAATAAAATGCCACCTAAGGGATTATTTAATTCATGAGATATCTCTCCAGCAAGCTTACCTAAACTGGCTAATCTCTCTGTGTGAAACCAGTTTGGGAACTTAAGCCATAGCTTTTCCTCAAGAAAGATATGCAATTTTTTAAGCTTGCTTAAAGGATAGTTTATTATATAAAAATTAACCCCAGAATAATTTATACATGTAAGTGAAAGCTCTTTAAAAAAGTCACCAAAAAGGTTTTCTAAAGTAGTTTTTTGAGGGATAATTTCAAAATTACTAAATTTTTCATAAAAAGCTTTATTAACAAAAAGAAGACAATGTCCCTTTTTTAATAATTTGGTTATAGCGATAGGATAGGGATAATCTTCTGCTAAGCCATTTTCAACAACACTTTTTTTTCCCATACTACTTTTTTAAAGCTTCTTTCAAGGCCATAATTTCCTTTACCATAAAGGCACTCGACATAAATACAAAGAGACTTTTTCTATCATTTTTAAAGGATATCTGTGTAAAAGCAAAATTTTCTTTGAATAAATATACTTCCTTTCCCTTCTGAATTAAATTTTCTTTTAGCAATTCCAAATTTATTCTTTCCGCTTCTGGAATATTTTCAAGTCCCGGAGGTGATTTTAGAAAAATTATATCTGCCAATTCTAAGGCCCTGCTGTATGCATCTTGAAAAATCTTTCTTTTACTGGAATTAGTTCTTGGCTCAAAAATTAATATAGTATCTTCAGGATTATAAGCTTTTTTTACTTCCCTAAGAGTAATTTCTACTGCAGTAGGGTGATGGGCAAAATCATCAATCACTAAATAATTGGGCTCTGAACAAATAATCTCTTGTCTTCTCTTAATCCC
>JBKBRL010000153.1:0-3037 GCA_046292115.1 Caldimicrobium sp. | reverse complement strand
GAAGACCAGCTGATATTTTTCCTAATTGAAATAGTGCCTCCCCTGTAAGATTTTGAGGTAGAATTAATGAACCAATTTGTAGTATTAAAGAGAGAGCAAATTGTTTTTCAATAAAACTGGCATGATGTCTCCTCTCAATATGGCCAATTTCATGGCCTAATATGCCAGCTAATTCATCTTCGTTTTCTAAAGTGAGAAATATACCTCTTGTTATGACAACAGGCCCTCCTGGAAGAGCAAAGGCATTTACAATTTCTGAATTTACTAAATAAAATTGAAAAGGCATTTGGCGTGGACTTTGGCGTGCTAATTTTTCCCCAAGACTTTTAATGTAACTTTGTACCTCATCCTCAGGATAGAGCCCCTCAAATTCGTCTATAGAAGATGGTGTGTATAGTTTACCAAGCTCTATTTCTTTTTCTGTGGAGATCAATTTAATAAAAGCTTGAGCCTCTTTATTGTAGAAGTCATTAGGAATAAAAGCTAAAGCACCTCCTAAACAATAGCCTAATATTTTAAGAAAATCTCTTCTCCTTAGACTCAAAGGGGCTCCTCCTTTTTTCATTTAGTATAGGTAAACTTTTTTAATTTGACAAGATAAAAACTAAGCCTTTTAACATAGGGGTTTTGTTAAGGGTTCTTCTAAAGTTTTTTTGAGAAAATGGCTCGTTAAAATGACCTAAAATTTTTAGAATTTTTAAGATATGAAGAGAATTCGAAATTAAAAAGAGGAAATTACTCTATACTTCTATATTGTTTAAAGTTAATTCAGGCTCTTGACAAATAAAAAATATGATATAATTTATAGCGCATTCTAATAAAGATAATTTTATAGCTGGGGGTGGGTTAAATGAAAAATAAAGAAATAATAGAGTATGGTTTTGGACAACATCTAATTGTAGATGGTTATGGAGCTAATAGAGAAAAATTAATGGATTTAGATTTTATTTATAATTTTCTAAATAAATATCCTGATAATATCCAAATGACCAAAATTATGCCACCCTATGTTTTTAAATATTATGCTTCCAATCCAGAAGATTGGGGTATCTCTGGTTTTGTTATCATCGCAGAGAGCCATATAAGTATTCATACATTCCCTGAAAAACAGTATCTTAGCGTTGACATTTTTTCATGTAAACCCTTTGATGTAGATAAAGCGATTTATGATATAACTGAGATGTTTGAGATCCAAAAAAGTGAAATACGACTTTTAGATAGAGGCCTTGAATTTCCTCGCTCAATAAGGGCAGTCGAAAATTATATCCGCTTTGAGAGAAAAAATATTCTTATATAAAAATGAAAATCAATTTTCTTGGGCTACCTGACCATCCTCAGGCTAAGGTAGCCCTTATCCCTATTCCCTTTGAATTAACAACTACTTGGTTAAAAGGCACAAAAGAGGCTCCCTTTGAAATATTAAAGGTAAGTTCTAATTTAGAATTTTTTGATGAAGAAACAGGGCTTTCACCCCATAAAACTTGTGGATTTTACACTTATCCCTTGGAAGAATATCCCTTAGATATAGATAAAGCTTTAAAAAAAATTTATATAATAACTAAAGATGCCTTGGAGAAAAATTTTTTCCCCATTTTTATAGGCGGTGAACATACAATTACATTTGGCATATGTAAAGCCCTAAAAGAGCACTTTTTTCCCTTTAAAGTATTACATCTGGACGCCCATCTTGATTTTAGAAGTTCCTATTTAGAAAGTACTATCAATCATGCTACCGTAATGAAGCACCTTTATAACATGGGGATACCCTTTTTAAGTGTGGGTATAAGAGCTCTCTCAGAGGAAGAATTTTATGAAGCAAAAAAGAAAGATTTGTCCATCCTATATGCCTACGAGATTAAAGAGTCTTGGGACAAAACCTTGGAGAAAATACACAATTTTATTGTAGATAGTCCTATTTATATGACCTTAGATATGGATGTTCTTGATCCTTCTTTAGCTCCAGGAGTTGGAACTCCTGAACCGGGTGGGCTGAATTGGTATGAGCTTATGTCAATTTTAAAACTTGTTTCACAGGCTCAGATAATTGGTTTGGATATCGTTGAAACTCGGCCTTTATCGGGTAATCCTTTTACGGAATTCTTAGTGGCCAAGATAATTTTAAAATTTTCAGCCTATCTATCCCAAGCTAAATATGCCGCTTAAACATAAAATAGCAAAAATTTTCTTTGAATCTTCTCTTTTAAAAAGAATTGAAAGAACTGGTTATAGCTATTTAGGCACTGGGAGAGAAAATGTGGCATCCCATTCATATGGGGTATTATTTATCACCTTTGTTTTATGTAAGCTTTTTTCTAAAGAAGTAGATGAATTAAAAGCTTTAAAAATGGCCTTAATTCATGATTTTGCAGAAGCAAGAATTGGAGATTTTAATGCGGTGAATAAACTTTATAATCAAGCTGATGAAAAAAGAGCCTTAAAAGATGCCTTTTCTGACCTTCCCTTTTACGAAGAAGTTCTTAAATTATATGAAGAGTATAGAAAAAAGGAAAGCTTAGAAGCAAAAATAGTACATGATGCCGATGTTCTTGATCTTATTGTACAGCTTAAGGAACAAAAAGACCTTAACAATCCCTTTGCCGAGAGATGGATTAATTATGCCAAAAGGCGCCTTATCCTAAAGGAATCAAAAGATTTAGCCGAAGCAATTTTAGAAATAGAATGGTGTGCCTGGTGGTTAGAGAGGTTGCTTAAAGAAAAAGATGAAAAAGAACCTTGAAAAATGCGTAAGATGTGGAAAGTGCCTCCCCCATTGTCCAAGCTATAGTTATTTTCTTCAAGAAAAGTACTCCCCCAGAGGTAGAAATTTTCTTTTATCTAAGGATATAGAAAGTACAGCCTTTGACTATTGTCTCTTTTGCGAGAGATGCCAGCATATTTGCCCTCAAGGCTTAAGTTTCCCTGAACTTTTTATAGAAAAATTTTTCTTAAAAAATTCTCGGCGTTTACCACACATAAAAGACCCTTTACCTTTGTTAAGCTTTTATCCTTCAACTAAGAAATTTATTCAACACTGGGA
>JBKBRL010000152.1:2787-3052 GCA_046292115.1 Caldimicrobium sp. | reverse complement strand
ATCTTGGAAAATCCTAAAGCCAAATTAAGAGAAATCTTTTTAGATACTATTCTAGTAACTTCTGGAAGAAAAGTAGTATCTCCTAAAGGCATCACTCAAAAAAAATATATAGAAGCCATTAGAAAGTCAGAAATTGTGTTTGGAATTGGACCAGCTGGAACTGGAAAAACTTATTTAGCTGTAGCTATGGCAGTCTCTTTTCTTATGAGAGGAGAAGTAAATAGGCTAATTTTAGTTAGACCTGCAGTTGAGGCCGGTGAAAAAT
>JBKBRL010000152.1:0-2777 GCA_046292115.1 Caldimicrobium sp. | reverse complement strand
TAGGTTTTTTGCCAGGAGACATTGTAGAGAAAGTAAATCCATATCTAAGACCTTTATATGATGCATTGTATGATATGCTTTCCTTTGATAGAGTGGTTAAATTGTTTCAAAAGGGAGTTATTGAGGTTGCTCCTTTAGCCTTTATGAGAGGAAGAACTCTTAATGATGCTTTTATAATATTAGATGAAGCTCAAAATACCACAACCGAACAGATGAAAATGTTTTTGACAAGGATAGGGCAAAATTCACGAGCAGTCATTACAGGAGATATTACACAAATTGATCTCCCTGATCCAAAAAAATCAGGACTTCTCGAAGCAATGGAAATTTTAGAGGGAATTCCAGGAATAACCTTTGTATATTTCACTAAAAAAGATGTAGTTAGACATCCCATAGTACAAAAAATCATCGAAGCCTACGAAAGAAAAGAAAAGGGGAAGTAATATGAAATATAGAACTATCCCTGTTGAAGAAGCTATAGGTATGGTTTTGCCCCATGATATTACAGAAATTGTTCCTAATAAATTTAAAGGTGCACGATTCAAAAAGGGCCATGTAATCAGAGAAGAGGATATCCCTATTCTAAAAAATTTAGGTAAAAACCATATTTATGTATTTGAATTAGAAGAAGATGAGCTTCATGAGGATGATGCAGCCTTACGATTAGCGAAAGCTGTAGCTGGAGAAGGGGTAATTTATAGTGAAGAGATAAGAGAGGGGAAGGTTAACTTTAAAGCAGCCTATGATGGCCTTTTAAAAGTAGAAACAGAAACCCTTTTAAGAATTAATCTTCTCGGTGAAATAAGTCTTTCTACAAAACATAGCAACCTTTGGGTTAAAAAGGGTGAATTAATTGCTGGTGGAAGAGCTATTCCTCTTGTAATTAAAAGTAGCTTAATAGAAGAAGTGGAAAAGATTTGTTCCCAATCCCCTAATAAGGTTTTAAGAGTCTTACCAAAAAAAATAAGTAAAGCAGGTTTAGTTATAACTGGGTCTGAAGTTTTTTATGGAAGGATTGAAGATGCCTTTGCTCCACGTATGATACCTAAGCTTGAGGCTTTTGGATTAACAGTGGAAGGCCCACTTTTTGCTCCAGATAATTTAGATTTTATCTATGATAATATTGTCAATCTTTTAAACAAAGGCTGTGAGTTAATATTAGTAACTGGCGGAATGTCCGTTGACCCGGATGATGTAACTCGTTTAGCCATAAAAAAATTAGAGCCAGAAATCTATCTTTATGGGACACCAGTTTTGCCTGGAAATATGTTTCTATACACCTCTCTAAAAGATGGAAGAACGATACTTGGTGTGCCTGCTTGTGCTATGTATTTTAAAATAACCATCTTAGATTTGGTCTTACCAAGGGTTCTTGCTGGTGAGAGATTTACAAGATTAGATATTGCAAAGTTAGGGCATGGTGGCTATTGTTATAATTGTCCTGAATGCCGTTATCCTATTTGTCCTTTTGGGAAAACATGCTAATTAGTCTCATCCTTTCAGCTCTACTGAGAATAATTGATTTAGCATTATCTATCTATATTGTTTTAATTATAGCTCGTGCACTTTTATCATGGATAACTTTACCAAGTTATCATCCTGTTATTACTCTTATATATAAAGTTACAGAACCTGTCCTAAAACCCTTTAGAAAATTAATTCCTCCCGTAGGAGGAATAGATGTAAGTCCCCTTGTGGTGATTTTTCTTATCTACTTTTTACAAGAACTTTTAGCAATCCTTCGATTAAAGATACTATTCTAAAATGCTTCTCCAAGTAAAGGTTAAACCAGGTGCTCCTAAAAATAAAATTTTAAACTATAAAAAACCTAATTTTTTAGAAATTGCCATTGAGGCAAAGCCAGAGAAAAATGAGGCAAATATATGTCTTTGCAAGTTTTTAGCTAAATGTTTACAAATTAACCTTGAGCGTATAAAAATTCTCAAAGGAAAAAGTTCCCCTAAAAAAATTTTAATAATAGAGGATGTAGAGGAGACAGAATTTTGGAGTAAAATTTTAAAATGAAAAACTATATTTTCTTTGACTTAGATGGGGTTATTCTTGATTCAATGAAATATCATGCTAAAGCTTGGATCCTTGCTTTTAGAGAGTTTGGATTATCTTTTATGGAAGAGGAAATTTATCTGCACGAGGGAGCCATAGAGCTTGAAACAGCAAAACCCTTATTTCTAAATAAAGGTTTTAATCCCACTATGGAGTTTTTTCAGAAAGCCTTTAAACTTCAAAAGAGAATTTTTAAAGAAAAGTTTTCCTCTCTTGTCAAACCCTATCCAGAAATTCCTGAGTTACTAATGGATTTAAAAAGGGAAAGGAAAAAATTAGCCTTAGTTACTTCTTCTTCTCAAGAAATCTTGGAAGAAGTATTCCCAAAGGAGTTAAAACCCTTTTTTGAAGTATTCATTACAGGAGATAAAATTAAGAGAAGAAAGCCACATCCAGATCCCTATTTAAAAGCTAAAGAATTTTTTAACGTACCAAATGATCAATGTTTAGCTGTGGAAAATTCTCCAGCTGGTATTAAGTCAGCTAAAAGTGCCAATCTATTATGTATTGCTCTTACAACTACTTTATCGCCTGAATATTTATCATCAGCAGATTACATAGTAAGATCTCATAAAGATTTGAGAACCCTTCTCTTAAATGAGAAAACTTAGTAGTTATTCAGGAAATTTTCTGTCTTATTTTTCTCGGTATCAAGAAATAATTCCTGATTTTGAGGATTTTTTGGAATATCTAAGGGTTCCTCATCAACAGTA
>JBKBRL010000151.1:0-3054 GCA_046292115.1 Caldimicrobium sp. | reverse complement strand
ATAAAAGATAACATTACCATCTGAGAAGGTTTAATACCCATTAAAGTTGCAGCCTCTGCATCAAGAGCGCAAGCTTGCATGGCTTTACCAAAAAGGGTTCTATTAAAAAAGAGATGTAAAAATAAAGCGGTTAGTGCTATAAAAAAGAATATCCAAAGTGTCTGCCACTGAATGACAGCTCCACCAAGAATTATAGGACTTGCTTGTGTCAGTGGTGGAAACCCATAAGGATCTTTTCCAAATAGAAACATTATAATCCCTCTTAAAAAAGTTGAAAAAGCAATGGTTATTAAGATTAATAGAAGAAAATCACCTCTTTTTAAAAGAGGTGCAATGCTAAATCTTTCCATAATTAGAGCTACAAAGGCAACTACACAAAGACTACACAAAATAGCGACTCCATATGTTAATTGTAACTTCTCAAGAAAAAACCACATAACAAGACCTCCTAATACAACAAATTCACCCTGGGCTAAATTTAGAATCGATGTAGTGTTATAAACTATATTAAATCCAAGGGCGATGAGGGCATAAATTGCCCCCACCATTAAACCTGAGATAAAAAACTGTAAAAATAACTCCATAATTACTTAATAGTTTCCCAAACTCCATTTTTCACTACAGTCATTTCAAAGGAATCAGGACCTAATCCACAATGATCTTGGGGACTCATATTAAAAATCCCTGATACTCCAGGCCAGTTCTTTATTTCCCTTTCAAGATAATCCCTTATCTTTACAGGATCTGGCCCCACCTTCTCTATCGCCTCAACTACCATCATAAAAGCATCATAAGCATATCCTCCAAAATTACCAGGCTCACTTTTATATTTAGCTGTATAGGACTTAACATATTTCTCAATTACCTTCTTCTGAGGATGGTTCTCAGGTAACTTTTCCCATATCACCACCCTCCCTAAAGGCGCAATCACTCCCTCTGCTGCTTTACCTGCTAACTCAAGGTTTTTCCTACTTCCCCAACCATGAGATTGTATAAGAGGAATTCCTAACTTTAAATCATGCCAATTCTTCGTTACAATTATCTGTTCCGGCCCCACTGACCAATTAATTATAGCCTGGGCTCCTGCATTTTTTGCCTTCATCAATTGCACCGTCATATCAGAATCCTTTGGCTTATAACGCTCATCTGCTACAACCGTTATCCCATACTTGGGAGCTAACTCCAACAACGACCTCCTACCTTGATCTCCAAAACCAGTAGTTATAGTTAAAATTCCCACCTTAGTTATTCTTTGGTTTTTTAAATACCTATAAATAGCTTCAACGGCACTTCTATCGTGTTGAGGGGTTTTAAAAATCCAATATCTTTCGCTAACAGGCTCAGTAATTCCACTTCCTGCAGCTACAGATACCATAGGTATTTTAGCTTGAGTAACTATAGGTATTACTGCCATACTTTCTCCTGTAGTTGATGGCCCAATTATTGCTACAACTTTATCCCTCTCTATAAGCTTCTTTGCTGCAAGGACTGCCTGCGTCTCCTCTGTCTTTGTATCCTCTATTATAACCTCAAGAGGTCTTCCCTTTATCCCTCCCCTCTTATTTATCTCCTCCGCTAATAAAAGTATAGTGTTTTTCCCTGGTTCTCCTATAATGGATCCCGGCCCGGTGACACTTAAAATGACACCAATTTTTATGGGATCTCGTGCACCATAAAGCTCAAAATGAAACAATAAAACAATAAATATTACAAAGAAGGTTAAAACTTTTTTCACTTTCATATCTCACCTCCTTTTGTTTAGGTATAAAATTTATACCACAAATGAAAAATGTCAATTTTCATAGAAATTGATTACAATATTAAAAGCCCAACTTGAAGTTTTTATAATTAACTCCCTGCAGCACTTACATAGTCTTGAAAAGAGAAAATTATCTGTCAAAATTTTAATCAATTTTATTTTAAAGGAGGTTTAAAATGAAAATTGATATAGAAGGTTCCATCCGTAAAATTAATCCCAGAAAATGAAAGAGAAATTGAAGAGCTTAACAAATTATGGCAGCTTTTGGCACGGTGCGAAGAAGAAAATAGAAAGCTTTTACCTTTAGGACATTTTGTGCCTCAAAGTACACCTTATATGCAGTTTTATATTGAAGGGTTAAATCTCAAAGCTTCTTATCAGAGTCCCAAAATTAGATATGTTTGTATGATTTGTAATAGAATGGAAGAATATCCTGAAGAAAAGCCTACTCCAATCTGTTGTGGTCAACCTATGTATAAAATGGATTAATTTAAATATCGTGAGATCTTGCCCTTCTTTAATTTAGAGATTAAAATCAAATTACATAGATATGTTTACTGGGATAATAGAGGGGTTAGGTATAATTAGAAGTCTCCAACCATTGAAACAAGGGATATTAATTGAAATTGAAAGCAAGTTCCCTTTAGATAAGGCTAAAATTGGAGATAGCGTGGCAGTAGACGGAGTTTGTTTAACTATAGTTTCGCTAAAGAATAAAAGTTTTACTTCTCATTTATCTCCTGAGACGGTATCTCGTACTACTTTCAAACTTAAAAAAACAGGATCTTTAGTAAATTTAGAGAGGGCTTTGAAATTAGGAGACCCTTTAGGAGGACATATTATTACTGGCCATGTAGATGGTATTGGAAAAATAAAAAAAATAACACCCTTTGGAGAATTTTACCGTTTAGAAGTGGAAATCCCAAAAGAATATGCCCATTATCTTGTTCCCAAAGGATCAATAGCTATTGATGGCATTAGTTTGACTATAAATGAAGTTAAAGAGTCTACTGTTATCTTGATGATTATTCCTCATACCTATCAAGTTACTACTCTTCATACCAAAAAAGAAGGGGATTTCGTTAACTTTGAAATAGATTATATTGCTAAAATGGTGTATCAATGGATAAAACCCTATGTTAAAAAGGCTGAAGATGAAGAATCTTTAACGCTTGAACTTTTAGAGAAAACTGGCTTCATTTAAAGCTTAACTCCAGCAAATCACCCAAAGGGAATTTTTCTTTTGAAATTATCTTAAAGTTTTCATAGATCGAAAATCTTATTATAGCTCCTTT
>JBKBRL010000150.1:0-3077 GCA_046292115.1 Caldimicrobium sp. | reverse complement strand
AAGCCCTTCTTGGGCTATACTTGCCATTACACTTTCCATGCTTCATTCTTTTATTAAACCAGTTGCCTATGCAGAGATAGGGTATGAAGGTAAAGTTAAAGGGAAAATAGCTGATCCTTTGGAAGGAGTAGGTTTTTTTGGCAGACCTGAAACACATTTAGTTTTATGTATTTTTACTATTTTAGAGAAGGCAAACTTTGAACTTGGTCTGAGTTTTGGCATAAAACTGATTACCATCTTAACAGCTCTGTCTTTACTGCAAAGAGTGATATATTTGTATAAAAACTTTGGGAAAGTGTTGGATGAATAGACCCTATGTAATTATTGTCTCAGAAGTCACTTTAGACGGAAAGTTAACACTATATCGAGGCGCTTCTTCAAAAGAACTTATGAGCCTTATGACAAAGGAAGTCTATAAATATCTTCACGGTGTTAGAGCTCAAGTAGATGGAATTATGGTAGGATGTGAAACTGTTAGGACGGACAATCCCAGCTTGACTGTTAGATATGTAGAAGGTAAAAATCCTGTGAGAATCATACCCTGTTCTACGGCCAATGTTCCCTATGATGCAAGTATTTTTTCAAAGGATGCACCCACTATAATTGTTACTACCGAGCGAGCTCCTAAGGAGCGTATCGAGAAGATTAAAAGCTTAGGTGCAGAAATTATCATTTCAGGAGAAGATTTAGTAGATTTTACTAAACTTTTACCACTGCTTTACGAGAGAGGAATTAAAAAGCTAATGGTTGAAGGGGGCGCCTCTATAAATTGGGAGTTAATAAGATTAGGTTTTATAGATGAATTAAGGATTATTCATCTGCCCGTCATAGTTGGTGGTGAAAATGTTCCTACCTTAGTAGGTGGAGAGGGTTTTAAAAGTCTTAAAAAAATATTATCCTTTCAAATTCAAAATCATTTTGTAGTGGATAATTTTTTGATTACCGAATGGAAAGTCAAAAAAACTTAACCATCATATGCTAATTCATATAGCTCCTTTACTATTTGAGGTGAAAATTCCTTTTCAGCTTTCCAAATAAAAAGTATCTCACAAGCTTTTTCTATAAGTCCTGCTAATGCCTCTTTTGGAATATTTAAATCCTTCAGACTTTTAGGGATTTCAAATTTTTCCAAAAGGGTATCATAGGTTTTAATTCCCTTTTTTGAAAGGTCTGATCTTGAAGGAATTTCAAAAACACTTTGGAAAAAAGTTCTGACAATCTTATGAGTAGAGAATCTTCTTAAATAAGCTCTAATTAAAATGGAGAGGCCAACTCCATGAGGAGTATCATAGGTACCACTTAGAGGATGTTCCAGAGAATGTAAAAAAAATCTATAGGCCCCTATACCTGCTCGCACCATAGGTGAAAGAGCAAGGGCAGAAATCCACATAATTTCACTTCTTGAAGCATAATCTTTAAGATTGCCCATCACAGCATATCCAGCCTTGAGCAAAGATTTCATAAGAAAAATCAAATAATTCTCTGAAAATCCTTGGCTTTTATTTAGTCTAAAATGAAAAAATTCAAAAAGATGGGAAAAGGCATCCATAATACCGTAAGCTGTATAGTTTTTGGGAACCGTAAAAGTTAATGAGGGATCTAAATAAGCGCTTTTAGGAAAAAGTAATGGGGAGCGCAAGCTAAGTTTTAATCCTTTATGGATATTTACTATTACAGAAACATCATTGGTTTCAGATCCTGTACCAGAAATAGTTGGCACAGTGATTAAAGGAAGAGCTTTTTCTGGTACTCCTTTTCTTTCAAAAAAATCCCATAGGCTCTCTTTATGATAAAAACCACAGGCTATAGCCTTTGCAGCGTCAATGACACTTCCCCCACCCATAGCTAAAATAAAATGGGGTTTAAATTGGAGAGCCAGTTCAATTCCCTCTTCAACCTGATGTAAAGGTGGATTAGGTTTTATTCCTCCAAATTCAATCACTTCAATTTCTTTTTTTCTAAAAAGAGAAAGGATTTTTTGGTAAAGTCCTGTTTGTTTGAGAGAGCTTCTGCCATAAATAAAGAGAACTTTCTTTCCAAAAGATGGTAGGTCCTCTTCTAATTTTTTTAGGGCATTTTTACCAAAGGTGATTTTCGTAGGAAAATAAAATTCAAAATTTTTCATATTAAGCCCCCGAAAAAGGGGGCTTTTTTATATATGTTATTTACCAAAAATAGCTTTTCTCCCTGCGATAATCTCTTCTACTACTGCAGGATCAGCAAGGGTGCTTATATCTCCAAGGTCATCATAAATACCAGCAGCTACCTTTCTTAAAATTCTCCTCATAATTTTACCAGAGCGTGTTTTAGGTAATCCACTGACAAATTGGATAACATCGGGGGTAGCGACAGGTCCAATTTCTTTTCTAATGTGTTGTATAAGACCCTTTTTAAGATCTTCTGAAGGGCTATAACCTTCTTTTAACACTATATAAGCGTAGATTGCTTCACCTTTTATGTCGTGGGGCATTCCTACTACGGCAGCTTCTGCTACAGATGGATGGGCTACAAAGGCTGATTCCAGTTCCATCGTCCCTATCCTATGACCTGATACATTAATTACATCGTCTAATCTACCCATAATCCAAAAATATCCATCCTCATCCACCCTTGCACCATCACCTGTTAAATAATAACCAGGGAATCTGCTAAAATAAATCTCTTTAAATCTTGAAGGATCTCCCCAGACTCCCCGTGCCATACCAGGCCAGGCTGTTTTAATGCAGAGATGCCCTCCCTCATTTACATCGGCAGGGGTGCCATCTGATCTTAGAATAACAGCTTCAATTCCTGGAAGAGGAAGCGTTGCAGAACCTGGTTTCTGAGGAATAGCATAAGGGAGAGGAGAAATTATATGCCCACCTGTTTCAGTTTGCCACCAAGTATCTACAATGGGAATTCTTTTTTTTCCAACATTTTCATAATACCAGATCCAAGCTTCGGGATTAATAGGTTCACCAACAGTTCCAA
This sequence comes from Caldimicrobium sp., assembly GCA_046292115.1. Classification (GTDB taxonomy): domain Bacteria; phylum Desulfobacterota; class Thermodesulfobacteria; order Thermodesulfobacteriales; family Thermodesulfobacteriaceae; genus Caldimicrobium. The sequence goes on along the minus strand of JBKBRL010000150.1, from coordinate 107 downwards.
GGATTCTAAGAGTAGATAAATCATATTTTGCAGGCCATTCTGTACCTTCTCTCATTAAAGCCCTAATAGCTGTAGGGGCCGTGTAAAAAATAGTTACTTTATATCTA
>JBKBRL010000149.1:0-3108 GCA_046292115.1 Caldimicrobium sp. | reverse complement strand
GCCACATGAGCAGTATCGTGGATAGGATCTAAGGCTGAATTAAAGGGAGGGGCATAGGCCAGTTCAAGTTCTATAAGGTCCTCGACGAGAGGTTTATAGGAAAGGATGCTTGAGAGAGCGTGAATTCTTGCTAAAGTGCCATCGGTAAAAGGGCCCACTACTTGAAATCCAAGCACTCTGGTTGTCTTTTTATCAAAAATTAAAGCATAATAGGCATACTTTGCATCGGGATAAAAATGGGACCTTTCAGTCTGATTGTTTAAAGCGTATTCTGGATTAAATCCTTCTTGTTTTGCTTGAGAAAGTGTTAAGCCAACTCCTCCCACGGCAAGGTCAAAACATTTCATAATAAAGGCACCAGCGGTGCCTTTAAAAATAGCTTGGCCTCCTGCTATATTTGTTCCAATGACCCTTCCCTGACGATTAGCCAGAGACCCCATTGGCATTACTACTTTCTTGCCTGTTATAAGATGGGTTATCTCAATACAATCTCCACCTGCATAGATGTCGGGATCTGAAGTTTGTAATCTTTCGTTCACTACAATTCCTTTAGTATAAGGAGAAACTAAGAGCCCAGCTTTTTTAGCAAGTTCTGAATTTGGTTCAACTCCTACAGCCATAAGGACTAAATCCGCTGGATAAAATCCTTGTTCTGTTTCCACTCCAACAACATGGCCCTCCTTACCTTTTATTTCTTTTATCCTTGCATTTAAAACAAGATTTATTCCCTTCTCCCTAAGGTGCATCTCAACCATTCTTGCGAGAAAGGGATCTAAATTTCTTGGAAGAACTGTTGGAAAGTATTCAAGAATGGTGACTGATAAGCCCCACAGGTCTGCAAAAGCTTCTGCCATCTCCACTCCAATAAGGCCTGCTCCAATGATTACAGGCTTTTCAACCTCTCCCTTAGCAATTTTTTCCTTAATCTCTATAGCCTTCGAGAGATTTGAGAGAGTATAAACTCCTTTAAGATCAACACCTGGAAGGGGGAGAACTTTGGGCACAGAGCCTGTGGCAATCACTAATTTGTCATAATTAATTTCTTCTGTCTTCCCCGTTTCTAAATACTTAACCTTTACAGTTTTCCTTTTACGGTCAATTTCTTCTGCTAAAGTTTTTGTTAAAACCTTTAAACCCTTTGCTTCTATAAAAAATTTTTTGTCCCTTACCACATGATAAGAAGTTGACCTTAAAGCATCTTCATCTGGGATGTCTCCAGAAACATAGTAGGGTATTCCACAAGCCCCATAGGAGATTAGTTCATCCTTATCAATAAGAATTACTTCTGCTTTAGGATGTAAACGCTTTATTCTACAGGCTGCCTTTGCTCCACAAGCATTTGCTCCAATAGCTACAACTTGCATCTGCCCCCCTCCCTTAACCTAAATCACAGAATACAAATCTTACCCCTTTTCATATCTCCCTATTTTAGCACAGTAAAGATAATTTTAAATGTATCTTTCCTTTTAAGATTTAAGAGGTAAGACCCTTTTCTAAGATTTAACCTTTTAACAAAATTGTTTTTATACTTTTTTAACAGATGTTTGTATAATGAAAATCAAAAACCAATTTCAAGGAGGTAAACAATGGATAACAGAGGGTTTACAAGGAGAGATTTTTTGAGGGTAAGTAGTCTTGGGGCTTTTTCTTTAATGCTTCCAGAGGAGCTGTTAAAGATTAAATTTCCCTCTTCAAAGGCTCCGGGACTAATTTTTATTGTGGGAGATGGAATGCCCTTAGGGGTAATAAGAGCTACCCATGAAATTATGACAAGAGTTTATAATAAACCAACCTCCTATTTCTATACCCTAATGACCAGTGAAGGTTCACTTTGTGGGTATGTAGGAACAAAAAGTTTAAGTAGTATAGTTACAGATTCTGCTCCCGCTTCTGTTGCCTGGGCAACGGGATCAAAGACAGCAAATAGAATGCTTGCTTGTCTTCCTGATGGTAGGCCACTGAAAACCATTATGGAGCTTCTAAAAGAAAAAGGTGTTTCCTGCGGGCTTGTTACCACTACAAGAATTACCCATGCAACCCCAGCTGCCTGGGTGTCCCATCAAAAAAATAGAGATGCTGAAGATGATATAGCTTTAGAATATCTCCAATTTCAACCAGAAGTGTTACTTGGAGGTGGAAGCAGACACTTTGACCCCACCAAAAGAAAAGATGGAAGAGACCTTTATAAAGAATTTGCTAAAGCTGGCTACGAGGTAGTGAAACATAGAAAAGATTTATTATCTAATGAAATTTTTTCCTCAAAAAAGCCACTTTTAGGTGTTTTTAATGATTCTCATTTAAGTTATTTTATAGATAGAAAAAATGACTCCTCCTTAGGTGAGAGACAACCAACCCTTGCTGAAATGACGGCAGTTGCTTTATACAAACTCTCTCAAAATCCAAAGGGCTTTATCCTTCAAGTGGAGGCAGGTCGGATAGACCATGCCAACCATTCAAACGATGCATGGGCTGCCATAATGGATACCTATGAACTTGACTTAACCCTTGGGGTTATAAGGGAATATTTAAAAGTTAATCCGAAAACCCTTGTAATAGTAACCTCAGATCATGGAAACTCTGGATGGGGAATAAATGGAACAGGGCCTGAATATAATCATGCCACAGAGGCTCTCCTTAAATATGCTAACATAAAAGCCTCCTTTGAAGTAATAAAAAAACAAATAAAAGGTAAAACTCCAAAGGAAATTAAAGAAATCTTTGAATATTATACGACTTTTACACTTACTGATCCGGAGGCTGAAGAAATTTACAATTCTATGCAAGCAGGCTATGTGCCCTATCCCGGAGATTTCGTATATATGCCTGATGCTCTCTTAGGAAGAGCTCTTGCCCATTGTGTTTATGAAAGAGATGCCAAGGGAAAACCTAAGGGAACTGCAGTTATAAGAAGAGGAAATGTAGGCTTTACTTCTACCAATCATACCGGTGAAGATCAGATATTATTAGTCTTTGGAAATGTTACTCCAGGGGTAAGAGCTCTTCTACAAAAACCTTTTATAGATAATACGCATTTATTTAATGTTATGTGTAAGTACTTTGGGATCAAATATGAAAATCCCAAGATGACAGAAGAGGAGGCGAAAAGCT
>JBKBRL010000148.1:2175-3113 GCA_046292115.1 Caldimicrobium sp. | reverse complement strand
TCTTTACTTACTCCATCTGTTTATATCTACAATATCTGCTTTAAATATGCACCAAATTTTGGATATGCTTCGGCAGTATCCTATGTTTTAGTATTAATCGTGGCTATTCTCTCCTTTATCCAATTAAAAACAGTGGGTGAAAGAGAATGAAAAAAGCAAAATTTAGCATAATTCTTATTTATATTTTCTTAATTATAGTATCTCTTATTTCGGTGTTTCCATTTTTCTGGATGATTGTTGGCACAACAAACTCTTCTGTAGAAATCCTTAGCGGAAAACTAAGCTTTGGAAACAATCTGATGGAAAATTTCAAAAATCTAATGAAAAGTTATCCTTTGGATAGAATATTTATGAATTCTTTAAAAATAGCTCTCATTGTGACCATCTTTTCTGTAATAATTTCTTCTTTGGCAGCTTATGGTTTTGAAATTTATGCATCAAATGTTAGAGAGAAAATATACTCTATCCTCTTAGGAACAATGATGATTCCTTTCGCAGCCTTAATGGTTCCCTTATTTAGATTAATGACCTCCTTTAATCTTATAGATTCCCATTGGGGCGTTATACTTCCCATGCTTTCTTCAGTATTTCTTATCTTTTACTTTAGACAGAACTTCAAAATGTATCCTAAAGAAATCATAATGGCAGCAAGAGTTGATGGTGCCACTGAATTAAAGATATTCTTTTCAATAGTATTTCCTACAATGAGATCTGCTTATGCAGCAGGAGCTATTTGGGCTTTCATGAATAGTTGGAATTCATATCTCTGGCCTTTAGTAATACTTCAAAGTGAAAAAAATAAAACTATGCCTCTTCTTATCTCTACTTTGGCTTCAGGTTACATACCTGATTTTGGAGTTATAATGACAGCAGTAGTGATAGCCACATTACCAATGATTATCGTATTCTTTACCTTGCAAAACTACTTTATACAAAGT
>JBKBRL010000148.1:0-2165 GCA_046292115.1 Caldimicrobium sp. | reverse complement strand
ATGAAACAATAATTCAACTTCTTTACATTTACCCAAAAGTCAAGTTATCATTATCATAAACATTTAAAAGATAGGAGGTATTATTTTATGATAAATCCCAAACTCCCATATATTTGGTATGGGGGAGATTATAATCCAGAACAATGGAGCAAAGATATATGGGAAGAAGACATAAGATTATTTAAATTGGCAAACATAAACATAGCTACAGTAAATGTATTTTCTTGGTCTCTTTTACAACCTTCCGAAGATGAATATAACTTCTCACTATTAGATGAAATTATTGAAAAATTGTACGAAAATGGAATATATATTTGCCTTGCTACTTCCACTGCCTCTCAACCCCACTGGATGTCTGTCAAATACCCAGAGGTCCTCCCTGTGGATATAAATGGAAATAAAAGATCCCATGGAGGTAGAGTAAATTTTTGTCCCAATAGTAAGATTTATAGATACTTCTCAGGAAAATTAGTAGAAAAATTAGCAGAAAGATATGCAAACCATCCAGCAATTGTAGTATGGCATATTGCTAATGAGTATGGAACCTATTGCTATTGTGAGACTTGCGAAAAAGAATTTAGAGAATGGCTTAAGAAAAAATATGGTACTTTAGAAGAGCTAAATAAAAGATGGTATACAACTTTTTGGGGACAAACTATTTATGACTGGAATGAGATAACAGTACCTACTTTAAGAAATGTTATCTTTCATCATTGGATTACAGGAAAATTATCTACAGTTGCTCAAGGAATGGTACTTGATTATTATCGTTTTATGAATGAGAGTATTTTGGAATGTTATTTAAACGAATATAGAATCATTAAGAAATATAATCCTAACATACCTGTAACTACCAATTTGATGGGAACATTCAAACCTTTAAATTATTTTGAATGGGCAAAACATATGGATGTAGTTTCCTGGGATAGTTATCCCTTTTATGAAGATGATTATATAAATGTAGCCTTTAGACATGCTCTAATGAGAGGCTTAAAACAAGGAGAACCATTTATGCTAATGGAACAAACCCCAAGCCAAACTAATTGGCACCCCTACTGCTATATTAAAAGACCTAAAGTTATGAGACTTTTAAGCTACCAAGCCTTAGCTCAAGGGGCTGATACAGTAATGTTTTTCCAATTAAGGCAATCAAGAGGTGGTCCTGAGAAATTCCACGGCGCAGTTATATCCCACGCAGGCCATGAAAACACAAGAGTTTTTCGAGAGGTAAAAGAGCTTGGAGAAGAGTTAAAAAAACTAGGAGATAAAATATTAGGCAGTAAAGTAAACTCTCAAACTGCTGTATTATTCGACTGGGAAAACTGGTGGGCTCTTGAAAACTCTCAAGGTCCAAGCGCTGCTATAAATTATCCCCAAGGAGTAGAAAGTTATTATAGAGCTTTATTTGAAAATCAATTAGGAGTAGATATCATAGGAATAGAAGATAATTTTGAAAAATATAAACTCATAGTAGCCCCACTACTTTATATGATTAAGCTAGGTTTAGAGGAAAAAATAAAAAACTATGTTGAAAAGGGGGGAATTTTTATAACAACTACTCTTAGTGGAATTGTAGATGAAAACGATCTGGTATATTTGGGGGGATATCCTGGACCTTTGAGGGAAATATTAGGTATATGGGTAGAAGAGTTTGATGCTCTTCCTCCCGAAGTTAAAAATGAGATTGTGATTCAAACTGATTATAAACCATATTTTTCAAGAGAAAGCTATGAATGTAATTTAGTTTTTGATGTAATTCATATGGAAAAAGATACAGTAAGAGCAATAGGGTTATATAAAAAGGACTATTACAAAGGCTCTCCTGTGGTTACTGTAAATAAATATGGAAATGGTTTTGCTTATTATATAGGAACTTTTCCCTCTAAAGAATTTTTAAAAGAATTTATAAAATATATTTCCCAAACCCATAAAATTGAACCTTTATTTAAAGATGTCCCCTATGGAATAGAAATAACACAAAGGGTAAAAGATGGGAAAGTTTTCACTTTCTTATTAAATCACTCAGAAGAAATCAAAACTATAAACATTGGAGGAAAGAAAAAAGATCTCCTTACAGGCAGAGAATATGAAGGCCTAATAGATATTTATCCAAGGGAAGTATTAATCTTAGAAGATTAAGGGGAGGGGGAACATCCCCTCCTTAT
>JBKBRL010000147.1:0-3148 GCA_046292115.1 Caldimicrobium sp. | reverse complement strand
AGTTTGAAAATATAGATAAGTTTAAATTAAGTCCAGTTGTAGTTTGGATTAAAGAATAAACAATGTTAATTAAAAAAATAGCAAAAGAAAATTTCGAAATGAGAATAAGAAGTGGAAATACTATTGTGGGAGAACCTTGATATACTTCTGGAGCCCAAAAATGAAAAGGTACTCCACCTAATTTGAAGACTATTCCTACGAAAATTAGTAAAAAGCCTAAATAAAAAAGAGTAGTTTTTTGTTGGGATAGGGGAATAATTTTAGAGAATGAAAAGTCTAATGAAGTATAATAAATAAAAAATATACCTAAAAAAAGGAAAAGGGAAGCCATAGTTCCAAAGAGGAAATATTTCAGTCCCGCTTCTAAGGAAAGTAGATTTTTTTTATGAAAACTAACAAGTAGATAAAGGCTTAATGAAATTGTTTCAATTAACACGAAGGCAATAAGAAGATTTGCACTGGAAAGCAAAAAGGATGAAAAGGCTAATACTAACATAAAAAGTATAGAAAATTCATTTCGTAATTTCTCAGTATAAAGGATATTCTTTAGTGAGAAATATATTAAAATTCCAAAAATGAAAATAAAAAGTCTTAAATAATAATGCCATGAATCTAATAGAAAATAGCTGGAATTAGCAACCGGACTAAAAAAATAATTGTTAACTAAGAGGCAAAAACTAATAAAAAGATTAATTAACCAGAGGAAAAATTGAGATGAAGGTTTTAAAGAAATAAAGGATAAAAACAATAAAACTATTATACTCGATAAGGTTAAGTAAAATTCAGGGACGAAGGATTTTATAATTTCCATTTATAAACCTCCCTTACCAAGGAAATTGATTAATGGTAAGAAATAAATAGTGAGAAAAATCACCAACAGGGAAATAAGTGAGCTAAGTATAACATAGGAATAAGATAAATCTTTTAGTTTTGTGGAGGCTTCTCCTCTTAATTTTACAAAGATTAATTTATAAAATACGATAGATTTGTAAACCAAATTTATAGATATTGCAATACTTAAAAGAAATCCAAAGATTAAGGAATATTTAAAAAGATAACTCAAAAGTGTAAATTCAATGTAAAAATAGGCAAAAAGGGGGAATCCAGCTAAAACTAATAAATACATAGTGAAAAATAGTGTGAAGAGAGGTGTAAGCATAGTTAAATTTCCATATTTTTCGATGTTCAATTCACCGGTTATATTTTCTAAATAATGAACATATAAGAAGAGAATAAAAGCTAAAAATCCATGAAAAAGTGAAAAGGGAATTATAAGCTGTATAGTAGTATAAGGGAGCATACCCAGGGATCCTGCTAAGATAACATTTAAATGACTCATACTCATAAATGTAAAGATTTTTTTTAAATCTTTTTCTTTTAAAGCAAAAAGTCCTGAGATTATTGAAGAAAAAATAGTAATTACTAATAGGGGTTTTAAATTTAAGTTTATATTATCAAAAAATCTATAAAAAGCATATAAGGCATACTTACTTAAAATGCCCGAGAAAATAGCTGTTACTGGACTTGGTAGAGAATAGTATGTATTTAAAAGCCAACCATGTAAGGGAAAGACAGGAGTTTTTACCATAATACCTATGAAGATTAAAAAGGCTATTATTCCGCTTGGGGCGAGCCTAAGAGCTTTAAGATCTAAAGTTTGTGTATAACTGTAGAGAATCAAAATGCCAAGAATAAGAAAAATGCTAAAGCCAAAGTTATAAAGAAGAAATTGTAATGCAATATTTCTCTGATCCCCTTTTGAAAAATAATAAAGTAATAGAGTAGCTGGAATAAGCATTGCTTCCCAAAAAATTATAAAAGTAAGAGTATCTCCTGCAATAAAAAATAAGTTATTGATAATAAAAAGCAAAAGGTGGAGTCCGTGAAATAGATTGTTTTGATAGTTTTTTTTATAAATAAAAAAGTATAAGAAGAGAAATAGTAAATAATTTAGCCATAAAAATATAAGAGAGGCTCTGTCAAAGATAAATTTGAGTTGAATATTTAGACCTTTAAAGTAAGTCAATTCTAATAAAGGATGGGTAAATATTTTTTGGGTAAGGAGATAAAGTGGAAAAACAAATATAAGCAAAGATAAGGATACTGCATTTTTAAAATTAGAGGAATTTTCTTTAATTAGATAAATAGAAAATAGAAAAAATAAAAAATTTACCAAAAGAAATCCTTTAAGTTCCATATAGGTCCCCTCAACTAAAGATTAAACATAAGAGATAAAAAAAGCTTATGGCTAAAAGGAAGATTTGAACATATTTAATTATATTACCGTCAAAAATTTTTGATAAATTTAAAGAAACTTTATAAACTTTTTGTGGTAATGTGACATTCATTGAAGAGAGAAACACCTCATTTCCAGAACATGTCAAATCTCTTAATTTCCTTAAAAATTTGTCAACTATTGTTTTATAAAATTCTCCTACATATTTATACTCTAAAGGTTCAAGTATTTTAAGTAAAAGTTTGTAAGTAGCTTTTCCTAAAGTGATGTAAAACCAGTCGGTATCTAAATTTATTTTAGGCTTTGGTGCAATTAATTCTTTAACCACGAAGAAGACCAAAGCTACACATGTAAAAAGAGAAATTACTCCAATAATATGTCCATAAGTATATGGTTCATATATCATAGGATATGGTAAAAGGGTGTAATAATAGTGAGGTGCTATTCCTATTAATATACATAAAGAAGATGCCAATATCATAGCTAAATGCATATTCCAGGGAATGGATTGTACGGAATAATCTTTTTCTTTGCCAAAGAAGATATAATATCCCATCTTTAACACGATACTAAAAAAAGTTCCCACCGAGGCTAATTCCATGAGGAGGTATTCAAAGGGTCTATGGAGAAGTGCCGCTGAATATAGGGTAATACTTTTTGAGACAAAACCACTTGTTAGAGGGACTCCAGAAATGGAGAGCCCTCCAATAAAGAAATAGAAAGCAATCCAGGGATTTTTTTTAGCGAATCCACCTAAAAGATGAATCCGTTCAAGACCAGTGGCATAAATTACGGCTCCTGCAGACATAAAGAGAAGACCTTTATAGATGATATGGGCAAAAGCATGAGCAGAGGCCCCGTTTAGGGATTCAAAGCTTCCGAGGCCCGCTCCACACACCATAAACCCTACTT
>JBKBRL010000146.1:0-3151 GCA_046292115.1 Caldimicrobium sp. | reverse complement strand
ATAAAACGCTCTTGAGTTAAATCTACTTTCAACCAAGGCTATAGATTTGAGAATTTCAGGAAAAAATCATAGTATGAACCTGCAATATAAAAGCAAGTGGGAAAATTTTGCTCACAGGAGAACGTGGTTCCAAAACTATATTTTAAAAAGTTAATACACCAGGAGAATAAGTCAATATGTTTAATTTAAAATTTTTAAAAAAAGTGATTTTCTTTTGCTTGGCAAAGCTCCTAAGCATTCCCGTGCCCCTTGGTATTATATTTATGCATTCTTGTCTTTATGAAACTTTGCTTCCTCAGGGCGGAAGCTAAGAGAAAAGCCTCATATTAAAGCGCAGGAGCTAACTATGCAGTCAATAGTTAAAGGAAAAGATTATTTGAATATTTACAGAAACTTTTTTGCAATCAAAGCTCCTTACTACTTTTTCTTTTTTACATCTCTTTTTCCTGGGCCCTGTGACTTAGGTGTTTTCACATTATCCTCTGCCTTCTCAGGTTTTGCCTCCCCCTGAGACATACTTGGTTTTACTTCTCCTTCTTTCTTGTCAGGCTTCACTTCACTCTTAGTCTTTTCTGAGGCTACTCCAAGCAATTGTCCAATAAAGAGCAGAGCCAGAAAGTTTCTCTAATTCTTCAGCCTTAGATTTAGCTCCTATGTTTTTATATAGATTATATGCTTTACTATAGTACTCAACAGCAAACTTGTTGTCCCCTTTGTCTAAATATAAATCCCCTAAATATTCATACCCATAGGCTTCCCAATATTTATCCCCTACCCTCTGGATCCTCTTTAACCCCTCTGTAAGATATCTCTCTGCAAGCTCGTAACTTTTAACCTTTATGTAAGCAGAACCAAGGTTTAAATACATTTTCGCTACTCCATGATAATCCCCAACCCTCTCCCAAAGTTCTATGGCTTTATGCAAGTATTCTATCGCTTTTTATGGTCCCCTTTTGCCGAGTAGACTACTGCTATGTTGTTGTATGTAGTAGCTTTTCCTTTATCGTCCTTTTCTAAGTTCAGAGATTGTTGATAATAAGCAAGGGCTTTCTCGTAGTCTCTTTTATCTTGGTATATTCCAGCAATATTATTTAAAGCCACTGCCTCACCTCCCTTGTCTCCAAGCTCTCTAGCTATAGCTAACACTTTAAAATAATAATGCAAAGCAGAATCAAGATCTCCTATAAGATTTAATGCTTGCCCTAACCTATTATAAACAGCTGCTAATTCTATTTTATCACTTGCTAAACTTTCTGCCTTTTTTAAGTATTCTACAGCAAGCTTTAACTCACCAACAAATAAATAGCTTGCTCCAAGACAATGGTAAGCATCCGCATTCCTTGGATACAACTTTACTGCCCTTTGCCCAGCCTGAATCGCCCTCTCATAATCCCCTGCCTTATAAAAAGTAAAACATTCATTAATCGCATCTTGCCCAAAAGAGGAAGAAGCAAAAATTAAGAAATAAAAAAGGAGACATAAGACAATTTTCTTCATAACACACCTCCTTAAGCTATCAAATATAAAACTCTCCGCTCTTTTGACTATTTTATATAACCTTTATCAAGAGAGAGGGATACTCAAAATCCCGTTCTCCGCCCCTATCTATCCCAACCCCTATGCATCCAAAGGCTTAAAGCTTGAACTACCTGAGACACCGTAGCGGCTATACCCCAATTTTTATCCCTTAAATTTTAAATGCTCCCCCTATCTAACTTCCTTGACAAAAACATATAAAAGATATAACATATGCTTAGGAGATAGGCAAAAAGGGAGGAAAATTATGCAGTCTTTAGAACCCACTATAAAAGAGGAAATTAATCAGTTAATGAGAAAGATGGTAGAAGAATATGTGAAAGAATATGTAAGGGAATGTATAGCAGAGTTTGTAAGGGAAAACGAGCTTAAGGCAAGGGAGTTATCTCTCATAGAGAGAGTGGTAAAGGTAGAGGAAGAACTTAAAGCTCTAAGGGAGTTAAGTATAGCCCAATTTGAAGCCATAGATAAAAGATTTGAAGCATTACAAAGAGAAATGAATGCAAGATTTGAAGCACTACAAAGAGAAATGAATGCAAGATTTGAGGCACTACAAAGAGAAATGAATACAAGATTTGAGGCATTACAAAGAGAAATGAATGCAAGATTTGAGGCAGTGGATAGAAGATTTGAAGCAATGGATAAAAGATTTGAAGCAATGGATAAAAGATTTGAGGCGCTACAAAGAGAGATGGATAAACGCTTTGAATTCTTTAAATGGTTTATAGGTATCGGCTTTACTATATTAATTCTCCTAATTTCCTTTTTTGGCTACCTAAACAAACATTGACACCTTGCAAGGTAAAACCAATTACCTGACAATGCAGTCCTCCTGCTCCTTCTCGCCCCATTTGCAATAAAGGAAATATTAGCAAATAGCATATTCTTTACCAATTATTGTAATGTATTGTTGTGAGTTCTGACAAATTAAATTATAACTGGACCTAAAATAAATTTAGGTTAATATGTTAAATAGGAAGCTTTGGAGGTATTATTGTTACTTTTCTTTTTAGGAGGTTCAAACGATGAAATGGTATATCGCTGTACTCAAAAAGTATGCAGTTTTTATATGTTTGCAACCCTCCTTCCGTACTTGGCTGTTACAGTAAGAAGACTCCACGATGTTGGTAAAAGCGGTTGGTGGATTTTAATAAGTCTGGTTCCTTTTATTGGGTTAATTTGGTTATTAGTTCTGTTATGCACTGACAGTCAGCCTGGAGAAAATAAATACGGACCAAACCCGAAAGAAATTAAGTTTGAATAACTCATGTTTCCATTAGCTGTTGTTCAATTATTCTTATCTTCATAAAAACTTTTACGCTATTATTTCCTGCAAAGTTTAAGATAACTATAACCTTTTTTCGTACACCTACCAGATGAATGTAAAACTTCCTTCGAATTTTATATTTTTTTCAATCACTTAGGTCCCATTTAATAATCACTCATAAAATTTTATAGAACCAACCATATTGTCATACGCCCAAAATGTTTTTCCCAAATGTAGGGCAATTCACCAACAGCACTAATAATGTAGGGACAATTCACAAATTGCCCCAATCGTGGTAGCATGACATTCTTGCCTGAAATAAAGCTGTAGCGATTCACGAATTGCTCA
>JBKBRL010000145.1:0-3157 GCA_046292115.1 Caldimicrobium sp. | reverse complement strand
TGGAGGGCGACAAAGTTTATGAAGGAACCTTTAAACTTGGTCTGGTCACAGATACTTATGACATAACTGGAGAAGTTTTAGAAAAGCACGAACCACAAGATATAGATTTAGAAAAATTAAAAAAGGTAGCCCAATCTTTGGTAGGAGAAATAGAACAGTTTCCACCTCCCTATTCTGCTGTTAAATTTAGAGGAAGACCCCTTTATAAATACGCAAGGGATGGACTCCTACTTACTGGGACACCTCGTAAAATAAAAATTTATCACTTTGATATCCGCTCTTTAGAAAATAACATTGCCTCCTTCTATATCAAATGTTCCAAAGGGACCTATGTAAGAAGTTTAATTCACCATTTAGGAAAACTTCTTGAATGTGGAGCAGTTCTTCTCTCTTTACAAAGGACTCAAAAATCAATCTTTACTATTGATGAAGCTCTAACTTTAGAGAAAATAGAAAACATTGTTTTAACAGACCTTGAAAAGATCAAAGAATACATAATTTCTATACCGAGGGCTTTAGAATTTTTACCTAAGGTTACTGTAAGTGAAGAATTTGCTCAAAAGATTCGCCTTGGCAAACCAATAAACAAAAATAGCTTCCTATCTTTAATAAAATTTCAAAAATTGAGCCTTTCTTCCTCAGAAAAATGGATAAGAATAGTTGATATCAAAGGAAATCTTGTAGCACTTATCCATAATCCCCTTTTACAAGGGAATAGACCATATATAAGCTATCTAAAAGTATTCAAAAGTGCCCTATAAAAAAATTAAAAAATTCTTTTTCCTCACTCTTCGTTTTGTAATTTCCTTTGGAATACTTTTTTATTTATTTCGTAAATCTGATTGGGGTGAGCTAAGAAAAATTTTTACCAAGATCAATTTTTTTTATTATTTTTTAGCTCTATCTTGTGTAATATTTTTCCAAAGTTTGGTTGCTTTGAGATGGAAATGGATTTGTAACCAGTGGAAGGTAAAAAAAAATTTCTTCTTTTTTTTTCGTATCTATCTAATTGGATTTTCTTTAAATACTATTTTTCCAGGAATTATTGCCAGTGATGCCCTAAGGAGCTATTTTTTAGTCAAAAATGGTCTTGAATGGAAAAAGGCTACCTTTAGTGTAGTTTTAGATAGAATATATGGCTTGTTAGGAATTTTGGTCATTTTGGCTTTATTTCTGCCCTTTAATTCCTCCTTTCTCCCTAATAAGTTTAAAATTTTTCTTTTTATCACTTCATATACCACTCTTTCAGGATTTTTAATGTTAAGCTTTTTAATAAAAAAACTATCTAAAAACGATATTTTTCTTCCTCTCTATTTCCCCTTTTCACTAAAACCTTTACTGTTAGGTTTTCTCATTCAGACTTTTTTTGTCTTACAGTTCCTCTCTCTGGGCTATTCCCTAAATTTATCCTTAGGTACTCTATATTTTGTCATCATACCTATAATAAGTTTTTTGGCAGCACTCCCCTTAAGTATTTCTGGATTAGGAGTACGAGAGGGGACTCTCAGCTACTTTCTTCATTTATTGGGATATCCTGTAGAATATGGCCTCTCTCTTGGACTTCTCTCTTACTCTCTTATATTGATTTCATCTCTCCCGGGACTTTTATTTTATCTTAAAGGAAAATATCAATAATACTATCTTTAAAAGCCCACAAGCACAAGAGAGTTTATATAAAAATTGTGTATCTGGCTTTATAAAAGGAAAAAAATCTTTTTTTAACAATTCCCCCTCTTGACACTTAAAAAAAGAGAAGTTTAATAAACAAAAAATTTTGAGTTAGCCTTATGATCCGGATTTTTCGTTCAGAAAAAAATTTGCTTATACCTTCTGAAAGGATTACAAAAAATACTTGGATTTGTGTTACTAATCCTACAGATGCAGAATTAAACTATCTTGAGACACGGCTTAAAATTTTTCCTGAATTTTTGAGATATCCCTTAGATGAAGAGGAAAGCCCCCGTTTAGAAAGAGAGGAACAACAAATTCTTATCATCATCAGAGTGCCCTTTCCTGTAGCTACAGGTTTATATGTAAAATATGAAACTATACCTATAGGAATTATCATTACAGAAGAAAACATTTTAACAATTTGCTTAGTGGATCATCCCATTTTTGAAGAATTTATAGCCTTTGTTAATAGGTGTAAATGTTTTGACTTAGAAAAACCAGTTACCTTTATTTTAAACTTCTTCTTTTTGAGTACAAATCTTTATTTAAAATTCTTAAAACAAATTGATAAAATAATTGAAGAATATGAAGAAGCGCTCTTTAAGGCTCTAACCAATGAAGAATTTTTAAGAATTCTTAGTATTGAAAAAACCCTTACCTATTTTAATACATCTCTTCAAGGAAATGATATGGTATTGTCAAAAATTGCCAGCGGGCGTTATTTAAGATTAACAGAAGACGAAGCTGAGCTCCTTGAAGATTTACAAATAGAAAATAAACAAGCTATCGAGATGACCAAAGTTTTTACAACTATTCTTGCTAATACTATGGATGCCTATGCTTCAATTATTAACAACAATGTAAATGTTATAATGAAATTTTTAGCAGGCCTTGCTATAATTTTATCTATACCCAATATGATATATAGTATGTACGGTATGAATATCCCTCTTCCAATCCAAGAACTTGAACCTTTAAAAGGTTCACCCTATGCCTTTTATATTATAAACCTAATTATATTTATTATCTGTGGTTTTATTTTTATTATATTAAGAAAAAAAAGGTATCTATAAAAAAGATAAAGATATGGAATATTTAACTATTCTTATTTTAAGTTTTGTGCAAGGTTTAACTGAATTTTTGCCTATCTCAAGCACAGGTCATTTAGTTTTATTGAATAAGCTTTTCCACTTTCCCAATAGTTTATCCTTTGACGCCTTTATTCACCTAGGGTCATTTTTTGCGATTGTTGTCTATTTTTGGAAGGATTTAAAAAAGGTCTGGCATTATAAATACCTAATTTTCCTTGCAGCTATACCAGGGGCTATAGCAGGACTTACTTTAGAACATTGGATTGAAAATCACTTTAGAACAACCCAAAGCGTGGCTTTATTTTTACTCTTAATGAGCATTCCAATGTTTTTAGGAGAAAAATTTGGAAAAAAGGTTGGCCAAATGGAGGACTTAAATTATAAAAAAGCTCTTC
>JBKBRL010000144.1:0-3171 GCA_046292115.1 Caldimicrobium sp. | reverse complement strand
AAGGCAGGAAACAGTTTATAAAGTTTTGTTAGAAGCACCTGAAGAGACAGAACTTTTTCTTGTCCATGATGCGGTAAGACCTCTTGTTTCCCAAGATCTAATAAGCAGAGTTATTACAGCTGCCAGAAAGGAAGTAGGTGTAATTCCAGTGCTTCCTGTGCGGGATGCTTTAATAAAGGGCGAGGAGGGATATCTTCAAGGCCCCCTTGATAGAACCAAGGTTTTTCAAGTGCAAACTCCTCAAGCTATAGCAGGCCAAATTCTAAAAGAATCTTTGCAAAAAGCTTTAAAGGAAGGGAAAATTTTTCCTGACGAAGGCTCTTTACTTTTCCATTACGGCTATAAAGTTAAATTAGTTGAAGGCTCTGTTTTTAATTTAAAAATTACTTATCCAGAGGATTTAATCCTTGCTGAAAAGCTAATTCCTGATTAAAATTAAGGACAAATTTTTGCCGAGTGGGAATAAGCTCTATGGAACTAAAACTTCTTACCTTTTTCCCTGAAAAGGCAAAGGAGTTTTTTGCATTTGCCACATCTACTTTAGGCTTAACAGAGGAGGAGCTTTTCAAGCTTTATTTTCTCTCTTTTCGTATTAGATCTTTAAGTGACATACCTATTTATAAATTCTTAGAAAGAGCAATCCCCTTTATAAAATTTGATGAGATAGGGAAAAAGGAATACCTTTTAACTCTATCTATTCATACATTACGAGAGGTTTTTCTTGAGCATTTTGATTTGAAATTTAGTAAAAATTTGTTTTTGGCTGTGAAAGACAAGTTACCTAAGAATTTCTTAAAAGATTGCATGCCCAAAAGGGAAGTTGTTCTCTCCCAGGATCTATCTTTTGAGTTTTTGAGGAAAGAAGATCTATCTAATTTGCCTTCCTATCTTAAGGTGAAACATTTTGTTTTTACTTTTCATACAATAGGTGAATGTGAAGCGATTATGGAGGTCTTATCAACGATTAATTATTTCTTGATAAAGAAACACAAAACTGGATGGTTTGAACTTTATATACCTTTGAGTATTTCGGAATTTCTTTATTTTTCTTACCTATGGAAAGAGAGAGACTTTTTTAAAGAGGGAAATCTTTCCACTTTAACAGATCAATTGAAAGCTTTAATGCCAGATTGTTTTGAAAAAATCTAAAGTTAACTATTAGAAAGGGGGAGGAAAAAATGGGGATGAATTTAACACAAAAAATTATCTCTGAGCATTTAATTCAGGGTAGAATGGTCCCAGGGGAGGAAATTGCTATAAAGATTGATCAAACTTTAACGCAGGATGCCACAGGGACGATGGCTTATTTAGAGTTTGAAGCTATTGGGCTTGATAGAGTAAAAACAGAACTTTCCGTTTCTTATGTTGACCATAATTTATTGCAGAGCGACTTTAAAAATGCCGATGACCATTTGTTTTTACAAACTATTGCTATGAGATATGGGATCTGGTTCTCAAAACCTGGAAATGGCATTTGCCATCAAGTGCATTTGGAGAGATTTGCTAAGCCTGGTAAAACTCTTATAGGCTCTGATAGCCATACTCCAACTGCTGGTGGATGTGCTATGTTGGCTATTGGTGCTGGAGGGTTGGATGTGGCTATGGCCATGGCGGGAAAACCTTTTTATCTTAGAATGCCAAAGGTCGTTGGTGTCTATCTTAAGGGAAAACTAAAGCCCTGGGTTTCTGCAAGGGATATCGCTCTCTATATGTTATCCATAATTACAGTAAAAGGTGGAATCGGTAAGGTTTTTGAATATTTTGGAGAGGGAATAAAATATCTCTCTGTTCCTGAGAGAGCAACGATTTGTAATCTTGGCACTGAGATGGGGGCAACGGCAAGTATCTTTCCTTCAGATGAGATAACAAAAAAATGGCTCATAGCTCAAGGAAGAGAACAAGATTTTATTCCTCTTTTTGCGGATGAAGATGCAACCTATGATGAACTACTGGAAATTGATCTCTCCAAGATTGAGCCCCTTTGTGCTTGTCCTTCTTCTCCAGATAATGTAAAAAAGGTAGTAGAAGAAGCAGGAAAAAGGGTGTTTCAGGTTATCGTTGGGTCCTGTGCTAATTCAAGTCTTAAGGATTTATTAGTGGTCTCAAAAGTGCTTGAACACCATAGAGTGCATCCTATGGTATCCTTTGAAGTTAATCCTGGGTCCTTGCAAGTTTTGGAAAATTTAGCCGCGCTTTCAGGGCTTAAAAATCTTTTGAAAGGTGGGGTTAGATTACATCAAAGTGGTTGTCTTGGGTGTATTGGTATGGGGCAAGCACCACCTACAGGGGCTATCTCCTTAAGAACATTTACCAGGAATTTTCCAGGTAGGTCTGGGACAAATCCTGATTATGTTTATTTGGTTTCGCCTGAAACTGCTGTAGCCTCTGCTATAAAGGGAGTTATAACGGATCCTCGGGAATTGGGTGAATATCCAGAAATTACCCTTCCAGAGAAACTTATCATTAATGATTCCCTTTTAATTCCTCCACTTCCACCTGAAGAAGCAAAAAAAGTAGAAATTATAAGGGGACCAAATATTGCACCTCTTCCCACTTTTTACCCGCTCCCTGAGGACTTAGAGGGTATTATTTTACTTAAAGTGGAGGATAATATTACTACTGACCATATTATGCCTGCAGGAGCACAAATTTTGCCTTTAAGAAGTAATCTTCCCGCAATAAGTCAGTATGTTTTCAAAAATATCTATAGCGACTTTGCTAAAGAAGCTTTAGCCATAAAAGAGAAAGGACAAGCAGTTGCAGTTGTTGGAGGAGAAAATTATGGACAGGGTTCAAGTAGAGAACATGCAGCTCTTGCCCCAAGATACTTAGGCGTAAGGGTAAAAATAGCTAAGTCCTTTGCCCGTATCCATAGAAGTAATCTCATAAATTTTGGAATTTTACCTTTAACCTTTGAAAATTTTGAAGATTATGAAAAAATTGAAAAAGGGGATTCCTTTGTAATAAAAGGAATTAGAGAAAAACTCATAAGCGGAGAAAGAATATTTAAAATGGAGATAATAGGAAAAGGAGTAATCACTTTAAGGGGCGATTTTACTGAAAGAGAGAGAGCATCAATCCTTGCAGGGTCTTTATTAAATTTAGCCAAGGAATAAGAAATGAAGCTCTTAGCCGCTGGAAAATTTATCTACTTATTTTTCCTTTTTCTTT
>JBKBRL010000012.1:0-9230 GCA_046292115.1 Caldimicrobium sp. | reverse complement strand
TCTTAGCAAAGGTAGTAAAGAATGAAACTTAACCTTTTGGTAGGAGTTAAAGATGGTAAAGTTAGATTATACCTTTGAAGAAGCTTTAAAAAAGATAGAAGAAATTTTAAGAGCTCTAGAAGAAAAAGATTTAGAATTAGAAAGGGCACTGGCTTTGTATGAAGAAGGACTTATGCTCATTAACTACTGTGAAGAAAAATTAAAACAGGCAAGGCTTAGGGTAGACATTATTCTTAAAACTAAGGAAGGTTTTCACTTAGAGCCTTTGAATAAAAATAAAGACTACTCAAAAGATGAATAATTTTGAAGAACTTAAGAACTATTTAAAAGTTAAAAGAGAAAAAATTGAAAAAACTCTACGTGAAGCTTTTCCTAAGGAAGATTTTTATGGTAAGAGAGTGCTAGATGCAGCCTTTTATAGTCTTATGGCAGGAGGAAAAAGGATTAGACCAATTCTGTGTCTCCTTAGTTATGAATTATACCAGAATACTTCTGATGATATATTGCTTTTTGCTTGTGGGATTGAATGTATACATACTTACTCTTTAATTCATGATGATTTACCTTGTATGGATGATGATGATTTTAGAAGAGGAAAGCCATCCTGCCACATTGCTTTTGATGAGGCAACAGCCATTTTAGCAGGGGATGGTCTTCAAGCCCTTGCTTTTGAATATTTTACCCATCCACATTTAATTAAAAAATTAGACCCTAAACTACTCATAAAAGCTATTCATTGCATAGCCAAGGCAGCAGGATTTACAGGTATGGTAGGAGGGCAAATGGCAGATCTTTTAGCACAGGGCAGGAAGGGTAACTTAGAGAAACTTAAATGGATTCATAAGCATAAAACTGCAGCTTTAATTAGAGCTTCTATATTAAGTGGAGCTATATTGGGAGGTGCACCAGAGGTTCACTTAAAGAAACTTGCTCGCTTCGGTGAAAACTTGGGCTTGCTTTTTCAAATTGTAGATGATATTTTAGATATAACTGAAGATAAAGATACTTTAGGTAAACCTTCTAAATCAGATTTAAAAAAACAAAAACTAACCTATCCATCCCTTTTTGGGCTTGAAAAAACACAGGAACTGGCAAAAAAAACAGCCGAAAAAGCTCTTATAGAGTTAGATTTTTTAGGTAATAAAGCAAATTTATTAAAACAATTAACTTTATATCTGCTTTACAGAGATAACTAAGATGAATCTATTATCCCAAATTAATTCTCCCGAAGATTTAAAAAAACTAAAACCTTCACAACTAAAGCTTTTAGCTGAAGAACTACGAAAATATATAATTGAAGTTGTATCTCAAAGAGGAGGTCATCTTGCTCCCAACTTGGGAGTGATTGAGTTAACTCTTGCCCTACATTATGTTTTTGATTCACCAAAGGATAAGATTATATGGGATGTGGGGCATCAATGTTACGCACATAAAATTATTACAGGAAGAAGAGAAGCTTTTAAAAATTTAAGAACCTATAAAGGTCTCGCAGGGTTTCCTAAGAGAGAAGAAAGCCCTCACGATTGTTTAGATACGGGACATAGTTCAACCTCTATTTCTGCAGGATTAGGTATGGTTGTAGGAAGAAGATTAAAAGGAGAAGAAGGAAAAGTTATCGTTGTCATAGGAGATGGTTCAATTACTGCAGGGATGGCTTTTGAAGGTTTAAATAATACTGGTTATCTAAAGGAAGATCTTTTAGTTATCTTAAATGATAATGAAATGTCCATTTCTCCAAATGTGGGAGCTTTATCCTCTTTCCTTTCCAAAAGAATGACCGGAAATTTGGTACGGTTCATAAAAAAAGAAATAGAAAAGATTGTTCCGAAATTTCCAGGTGGCGAAAGTATTTTACATCTTCTCAAAAAAGGAGAAGACCTTTTAAAAATAGCTATCACTCCGGGAGCACTATTTACAGCTCTCAATTTTGAATATGTAGGTCCTGTAGATGGACATGATATAGAATCTCTTATAGAAATTTTGAGTAATATTAAAAAACTAAGAGGCCCTATTCTTTTTCATATAATAACTAAGAAAGGAAAAGGATATCCACCAGCAGAAGCCGACTCTGAAACATTTCACGGAATTGGCCCTTTCATTATAGAAACAGGAAAACCTATTAAGCCTAAAGATGAACCTCCTACCTATACAGAAATTTTTGGGAAAACTATGGTGAAATTAGCAGAAAGGGAACCCAAACTAATTGCCATTACAGCTGCCATGAAAACAGGTACAGGTTTGAAAGAATTTGCCCAAAAATTTCCAGAAAGATTTTTTGATGTAGGCATTTGTGAACAACATGCTGTGACATTTGCTGCAGGCTTAGCTTTAGAAGGGTTCATTCCAGTTTGCGCTATCTATTCCACTTTCCTTCAGCGAGCTTACGACCAAATAATTCATGATGTAGCTTTAAATAACGCAAAGGTTATTTTTGCAATAGATAGAGCAGGTCTTGTTGGAGAAGATGGGCCAACCCACCATGGTAGCTTTGATCTTTCTTATCTAAGAATTGTCCCAAACTTGATCATTTGTGCTCCAAAAGATGAAAATGAATTGCAACATCTTCTATATAGCGCATTAAAATATCCCTTACCCTGTGCTATCAGATATCCCAGAGGTGCTGGATGGGGTGTACCCTTGGACAAAGAATTTAAGGAGATTCCTTTAGGTAAAGCTGAAGTTTTAGTTGAGGGAAGAGATGCATTGATTTTAGCCTTAGGTTATCCCGTACACTTAGCAATAAGGGCTAGCGAAGAATTAAAAAAAGAAGGTTTCTCAGTTGGTGTTATAAATGTAAGATTTTTAAAACCTTTAGACAGAGCCCTTTTATCCTCGTATATCAAAAGTATAGGGAATATCTTAGTAATAGAAGAAAATACTTCTATTGGTGGTCTTTCCTCAGCTATCGCTGAATTAATAGTTGAAGAAAATTGTTCAGTCTTTTTTGATAAAATAGCCTTGCCAGACCACTTTATCGAACACGGAGATTTAAAAACATTGCGTGAAAAATATGGTTTTTCTATAAAAAATATAAAAGAAAAAATCTACAATTTAGTAAAAAAGAATTGACATTTTTTGTAGAGTTTAATATCATAAAATTGTAAATCAATCAAATTAAAAATTTATAGATTAATTTTTAAAAAAAATTGAAGGCATAATTTTTGATAATAAAATTTAACGATGGGAAAATTATTTTTTTTCATTACTTTACTTGTATTAGTTTGTTTTGCTTTCTATAGTGTTCATGGTAAAAAAGTTCAGATTATGTCTCAAGCTAAAATTAATCTTTTTTGTAGACAAATTCAGCCCAATAATCTCTATTGTCCTAAATGGTTAGAAACTCAACAAAAATTATTACAACTTAAAGATTTTTTATATGCAGAAATAATAAAATATTGTGAAAGTCATAAAGATAGTAAATTTTGTAAAGAAAAAAATAAAAGAGATATTTCTACCTTTTGTAATAGGATAGATACGGAAAATGAATATTGCCAACAATGGCAAACTCTTAAACAATTAGAATTAGAAACTAAAGGATTTCTTTTGGAAGAGATTCAAAATTTCTGTCAAAAAAATCCTTTACATCAATTTTGTAAATAGTTTGTAAATAAATAGCTTGTATTTTCATTTATCCAAAATCATGAAGAATTAACATAATGGAGGGTGAATTGATGATGTATGGTTTTTGGGAAATAGAGACCCCTTGCTATTTAATAAAAGTAATATTATATATTTTACTAGTTAAAGGTTTATTAATCATAGGAGGCCAATAATTTATGAAAAGCACTATTGTAGTCACTGGAGGTGCAGGCTTTATCGGGTCAAATGTGGTTTTAATGCTAAATGAAATGGGAGAAGATAGAATTTTAATTGTAGATCATTTATCTGTAGGAAATAAGTGGAAAAATTTAGTGGGGTTAAAATTTAAAGACTATTTAGATAGAGAGGAATTTTTAGAGCTAATTGAAAAAGAAAAACTAAAAAATATTAAGGCTATAATACATTTAGGAGCTTGTAGTGATACTACTGTAAAAGATTTGCAATTTCTATATAAAAATAATTACAAATATTCACAAAAACTCTGTTTATATGCTTTAAAAAATAATGTAAGATTTATTTATGCCTCTTCTGCTGCCACATATGGCGATGGATCTTTGGGGTTTTCTGATAATGAATCTCTACTTTTTTCTTTAAAACCTTTAAATCCCTATGGATTTTATAAACATCTTTTTGATCTTTGGGCTTACCAAAAGGGATATTTAAACTATATAGTAGGACTAAAGTACTTCAATGTTTTTGGTGATAGAGAATTTCACAAGGGAGAAATGAGAAGTGTGGCTCTTAAGGCTTATGAGCAAATAAAGAAAGATGGGAAAGTAAAGCTCTTTAAATCCTATCATCCACAATTTGAAGATGGAGGGCAATTAAGAGACTTTATCTATGTAAAAGATGCAGTGGAAGCTACTCTGTTTTTTTTAGAAAAACCTGAGATTAATGGAATTTTTAATATAGGCACCGGGAAAGCACGGTCCTTTAAAGATTTGGTATCAGCAGTATTTAGTGCCCTTGGTTTAACTCCCAAGATTGAATATGTGGAAATGCCAGAACCATTAAGAAAACAATATCAATACTTTACCCAAGCAGATATAAAAAAATTAAGGAAAGCTGGATATAAACAACCAATGAGAGAATTAGAAAAAGCCATAGAAGAATATATTAACTTTCTTGAATCAAATTGGAATTATTTTGTTTCATAATAAATGGACTCTTCCATCTTATTAAACCTTTTAAACAAGGTTTTTCATAGAAAAAAAGAACCTTCCACTGATTTATTTTCTGAAAAGGAATTTTATGAAAATCTAAATAAAATTATCCATTTAAAAATAAAAGATTTCCTCTTGCCACGTAATCAATTAAAGGCAATTGAGTGTACTCTTTCTTGGGAAAAAATAAAAGATTATATAATAAGTAATCCTGAAAATTTTTATCCAGTTTATAAAGGTGTACTTGACCACTATATTGGTTATATAGAACTTAAAAATTTAATAAAAGGCTTTAAAGAAAAAAATTTTAACTGGGAAAAATATCTTGTTCCTCCTTTAACACTCCCTGAAAGTTTAGACCTTCTTACAGGATTAAAAAAATTGCAAGAAAAAGAAGTAAAAATTGCTTTTGTAGTGGATGATCTTTCAGAATTTACAGGAATTTTTTCTTTCTATGATGTTATGGAGGAATTTTTCCCAATAAGCCAAAAATATCTAAAAATAGATCCCGAAGGCTGGGTTATCGTTCCTGCCACTACAAAGCTTCGCAAGATTGAAAAGTATCTAAATTTACAAATACCTGAAGGTGATTATGAAACCATAGCAGGATTTATCCTTTATAACTTAAATAGAATTCCCAAGGAAGGTGAAAGGTTTTCAATTGCTCCATTAGAATTTGAGATTTTAAAGGGAGACGATAAAAAAATTGAGAAAGTTAAAATTAGAAAAATTTTATAAACTTTTCCTAATTCCAAGTTGCTGTGGCATACTATTAGGACTTTCCTTCCCTAAATTTGACTTAACGCCCTTTATCTTCGTCTCTTTAGTTATTATTTTCTGGCTGCTGTCCACAAGAGAAAAAAATCTTCTTGATATAATAACAATTTCATTTACCTTTGGAATTGCTGCTTTTTTTCTGCGCTTATATTGGATTGTTTACACTTTGACTAAGTTTGGACAAATTCCCTTAATTTTAGCCTTGTTTCTTCTGATTCTTCTTTCCAGCTACCTGTCGCTATACTATTTCCTCTTTTTTTATCTCTCCACAGAAATTAAAGCTTTTAGTTCTCCTTCCTTCTTCAAGGGAATTTTATTAGGATTTTATTGGGTAGCAATAGAATTTTTGTGTTCCACACTTTTTACCGGATTTCCTTGGACTTTATTAGGCTACTCCTTAAGCAATTTTCCTCTTTTTTTACAATTAGCAGATCTTTTAGGCATTTGGGGGTTAAGCTTTACAGTTATAATGTTAAATTATTTTTTCTACTTTCTTATAAACAAAGCTTCCCAATATTTACTTTCTACAAAAGAATCCTTATTAAACCTTTTTTACTTTGGAATTTTCTTTTTCTTAATCTTAAGTTATGGATATTATACTCAAAACAAATGGAAAAAAGAACTTTTTGCTATTAAGCAAAATATTAAAGTAGCCCTTTTACAAGGAAACATTCCCCAAGAGCTAAAAGAGGCAAGAGAAATTGAAATTTCACTCTCTACTTATAAAGGTCTCATCTTAAGAGCCCTTAAAGATGAACCTCAATTAATCTTTTTACCTGAAACTGCTCTTCCCTTTTATTTCCCCTATGAAAAAGAACCGACACTTAAATTTTTATCTTTTTTAGAGGAGCTTAAATCTATTAATAAAGCAAAAGGGGAAGAACTACCAGGAATTATTTTTGGTGCCTTTAGGGTAAGTTTTAACTCAGAAAATCCTAAAGTTCATAATAGCCTGTTTGTATGGGATGGAGAAAATATTGAAGATTTTTATGATAAAGAAAAACTTGTACCTTTCGGAGAATATGTTCCCCTTTCAAAATATTTTCCTTTCCTAAAAAAAATATCTGTAGTCTCAGATATTTTGAAACCTGGAGTTTCTAAAAATTTAAAGATTTCATTAAAACCTTCCAAAGTAGAAATAACTCCTCTTATTTGTTTTGAAAGTGCTTTCCCTCAAATTTCTCAAAAAAGGGTCAGACAAGGTGGAAAATTAATTTTCGTTGCAACGAATGACGCCTGGTTTGGTAAAACTTCTGCTGCGTATCAACATTTTCAGATAGCTAAGGTTAGAGCAGTTGAAACTCGTAGGTTTGTTCTTCAAGCTGCCAATACGGGAATAACAGGTATCATTGACCCCTTGGGCAAAACTATCAAAAAAAGCACCTTAGAGGTCGAAGAGATAATTATAGAGAATATTAAACCAATAGAAAAGCAAACACTCTTTGTGAAGTATGGATATATCTTTCCATATGTAGCAACAGCTCTGTTTTTATTAGTCTATCTTTTTTATCTTATCAAACCTTTTAGAAAGAACCACCAATTTGGAAATTAAGATTAGATTTATCTTCTTTAGGTTTTCTATCAATATTATAACCCCATTCTATTCTTAGTGGACCTAAAGGAGAAAACCATCTTATTCCAAAGCCTATACTTTTTCTTATATCAGAGGAAGTAAATTTATATTTTTGACTCCAAACAGCTCCCATATCATAAAAAAGGACACCATTTAAATTAATAGCTTTTAAGAGAGGAAATATAGTCTCAGCTTGAAAATAAAACATACGTGTGCCACCTATCCTTTCCCCAGTTTTTTCATCAATGGGAGAAATATCCCCATATTTATATCCTCTGACAGAAGAAAGGCCTCCTAAGAAAAAACGCTCATAAACAGGGATCCTTCTACCTGAACCTTCAGTGAGATAACCATAACCAAACACTAAATGCCCAGTAAGTTTTTGAATTGGGAAATAAACTTGGTGCTCCCCTATAAATTTGGCAAAATTGCTATCTCCACCTAAAAAATTACCTGCATAACTAAGCCCTAATTCATGATACCAACCTTTTGTTGGTAAGAAAAATCTATTTCTTGAATCATATATTGCTCCTGTCTCAAAGGCGCTCGTTCTTTTAATTTTCATAGATTCTCTAATGATATAAGAAGCATTATTCAATACATTTTTTAGTTTGGTATCATCATATCTATATCCTATGTAAGCTGAAAATTCTGGTGTAAAAACATAGCCTAACTTGATTGAACCTCCCTTACTATCTTTAGTAAAATCTTCATATTTTGTTTCAAAATTATAGAGAGACCAACCTAAGGAATATCTTGTATCTCTAAAATAGGGATCAAAAAAGTTAAGAGCATATCTACTTGAACGGGTGCCAATTTTAGCTGACAAGCTTACTTTTTGCCCTTTCCCTAACCAGTTTCTTTGTGAAATTTCAGACATAAAAACAAACTTTTCACTGGAACTATAGGCGGCTCCAATGCTAAAAGTGCCAGTGAGGGTTTCTTTCACTTTAACTTTTAAGTTCAGATCTTCCTCTTTAATGCCTTGTTCTTTCTCAATTTTCACATCTTCAAAATATCCAAGTTTTCTTAGTCTTTCTTCACTTTTTTCTAACCTTTTACCTGAATAGGGCCAACCCTCTGCTAATAAAATTTCCCTTCTTATAACCTTATCTCTGGTCCTCGTGTTCCCCTCAATTTCAATCCTATTTATGTAAACAACAGGTCCTTTATCAATTCTATAAGTAACTTTTAAAAGATTGTCTGTTGGTAGTTTATCTATATTTGTAGTCACCTTAGCATAGGCGTAACCATAGTCTGAAAATAAATGAACTAATTTGATCTCATCGTTTTTACTTTCTTCTAAACTGAAAACCTTTCCTGGTTTAGTATTTAATATTTTATAAACTTCAGCTGGAGGAAAAACATCTTGTTCCACGTATATTTCGGCAACTTTATATTGAGGTCCCTCTTCTATAACTATTTTAATAATTACTCCATCTGGTTCTTCCGTCACTTGCGGTTCGCCTATTTTTACTTCCAAATATCCTTTATTTTTATATGCAGTTTCAATTTTTCCTAAATCCCTATATAGAAAAGCCAAATTATATACTCCGGGTTCAGCTTTGGGCTCTGATAAAAAAACTGCAGTTAAATATCTTGAATACTTTGCAATTGGTGAAAAAATTGATCTTTCACTTACAGATAAGTAACTTTTTAATTCTTTCTCTGAGAAGGCTTTATTCCCTATGAATTCTATTTTCTTAATGAATTTTTTCTTTCCCTCTTTTATCTCAAAAATAAGATTTATCTGAGTAGGATTCACCTTTTCTGTTTTTAAATTTATTTCGGTATTATGAAGTCCTAACTGTTCATAATAAGCCTTCAAGTTTTCTAAGGCTTTATCAATTTTTTCAGGAGTTGGAATATCTCCAGGCTTTAATCCAATTATTTTTGCTAAATCCTCTTTTTTACCTTCTTTAAGCCCTTTAAAAGTTATTTCTTTTATAGACTCTCTCTCTTGCAATTTAAATACTACATGTACGCCCTTGTCCCCAGGTTCTAAAGATATCTCAATATTTTCAAAATATCCAAGTTTATAAAGATTTTTTAAGTCCTCGTTAAGAACTTCATAATCTAAAAAACTACCCACTTTGGTTTTAATTTTAGGGAATAAT
>JBKBRL010000143.1:0-3176 GCA_046292115.1 Caldimicrobium sp. | reverse complement strand
TCATAGGATTTCCTTCATATTTTGTAAAAGGATAAGCTTTATCTTGTGTACTCTCAGATACAAGATTTATCCAAAGAATTTGTGTTGGATAGAGTGGTAAAGGAAGTCCTGTGATTATAGCCAGGGAATTATATATAATTTGAAATGCGTTAACGGAAAGCAAAAATCTTATGACCTTCCCAATGTTTTGTGCTATAAGTCTTCCTCTCTTTATGGCATTCACAATAATGGCTAAGTTATCATCAAGGATTATCATTTTTCCAGCATCTTTGGCAGCTTGAGAACCTGATCCCATAGCGATCCCAAGGTCAGCTACCCTCAGGGCCGGTGCATCATTTGCTCCATCTCCTGTGACAGCTACTATTTCATCATTAGCTTGTAAGACTTTTACTATTCTATATTTATCTTCAGGTGTAGCCCTTGCTACTACAGTGACTTTTTTAAGGACTTTGTAGAGCTCATCGTCTGTATATTTTTCAAGGTCCTTACCTTCAAGGGCTAAATCACCTTCTTCATAGATCCTAACCATCTTTGCCACTGCTTTAGCTGTAAGAAGATTATCCCCGGTGATCATAATAACTCGTATACCAGCCATTTTGGCAGTTTCTACAGCTTCTCTTACTCCCTCTTTAGGAGGATCTAAAAACCCTACAAGCCCTACAATTTCAATTTTTACATGATCAACACTTTTTGGAATTTCATTAAGTTTGGCATACCCGAAGGCAAGAACTCTTAAACCTTCTTCAGCCATTTTGTCATGAGCTTTCCAAATTTCCTCCGGAATCTTCCCTTGGCACATTTTTGCCAAGCTCTCCAAAGCTCCTTTTACATAAAATCCTAAACTATCTCCGTTGCCAGATACAATAACTGCCATTAGCCTACGCTTAACATCGAAAGGGTGTTCCCAAGTTCTCTCCATGGTTTTTCTTAAAGCACGCCAGTTTATCCCTTCCTTTTCCAGCCATTCAAGAAGAGATATTTCCAAGGGATCCCCTTTCATACCATCTGTATCATTACATAAGGCAGAAGCCATAAAAAGTTTGTTTTTATCATAGGCTTCATATTTTTGAACTTTTAATTTCCCAAGGGTTATGGTTCCTGTTTTATCGGAGCAGATAAAAGTAGCACTTCCTAAGGTTTCTACCGCGGGTAAATATTTTATAAGCACTTTTTCCTTTGATAGCCTAACAGCTCCTATAACTAAGGCAAAAGTTACTACTATAGGAAGTCCTTCAGGAACTGCCGATACCAATTGTGCTACAGCAAAGAAGATTATATTTTTATAATCTCTACCCTGTAAAAGGCCTACTATCACAAGAAAAGATAGAAGTACTATTACAATAAATATCCATTTCCTACCAAGAACTCCTAAGGCTTTATTTAAAGGGCTTTCTGGAGAAGATTCTTGAACTCTTTTAGCAATTTTACCTAATTCTGTATTTCTTCCTGTAGCATACACTAAACCTTTTGCTTTGCCTCGGACAACTATGGTTCCCTTAAATAAGCAATTAGCTCTGGAATAGAGAGGAGTATCCTCTGGTAGGACAGGGTCTGCATCCTTTTCTATAGGTAAGGATTCCCCTGTTAGTAAAGCTTCATCTACTAAAAGACTTGTACTTTCAATTAGCCTTATATCTGCGGGGACCACATCTCCTTCACCTAATAGAATTACATCTCCTGGGACTATATCCTTACTATCAATTTCTTTCTCTTCACCCTCTCTAATTACCTTAGACTTGAGGGCAGTCATAGATCTTAAGGCTTCAATTGAGGCAATGGCTTTTAGTTCTTGATAAAAGCCCAAAAGCCCATTTATTAGAACGATAGCATAGACGATAATAGCATCTTTAAGATCACCAAGAAAGAGGGCTACAATTCCAGCTAAAAGTAATATAATTATAAAGGGACTGGTAAATTGTCTTACTAAAACCTTGACCCAACTTTCCTTTTCCTCTTCTATAATGTTTTTTCCATAGAAAGCTAATCTTTTTTTTACTTCTTTTTTATTTATCCCTGTTAAACTCGTACTTAGCTCTTTTAGTGATTCTTCTATGGTTTTATAATGCATAAAAGCACCTTGGAATATTATATAAGCTTTTCTAATATAACCTAAAATTTATAAAAAACTATTTGCTTCTACGATTAAAGTGAAAAGGATAATTTTTTTAGATATGGAGGTATGCCATATAAACTTTTGGAAAATTTTTTCCATAAACTTTACAATAGAAGAATTTGGGGCAAAATTAGGGAATAAAATGTTAAATTTATGAGGTGAGGAAGATGAAAGTTAGACATTTCACTAAACTTTGGGATCTTGCAAAGGATGAGGCAATAACTCTTATTGAAAGGGCTATGCAATTTAAAAGAGGAAAAAATTGGGAAAAGTCCTTACAGGATAAAATTTTGGCCCTAATTTTTGAAAAACCCTCAACGAGGACACGAGTCTCCTTTGAAGTAGCTATGTCTAAATTGGGAGGGCATTCATTATTTCTTTCTTTACAAGATCTTCAACTTTCAAGAGGAGAACCTATAAAAGATACAGCAAGAGTGCTTTCTCGTTATGTCGATGGTATTGTGCTTAGAACTTATAAACAGGAAACCATTGAAGAGTTTTCTTTATATGCCTCTATCCCTGTTATAAATGGTTTATCAGATAGGTTTCATCCATGTCAAGTAATGTCTGATATTATGACCATAATAGAAAAAGGAAAGGATCTTTATAGAGATAAGATCGTATGGATTGGGGATGGAAATAATGTGGCACATTCTTGGATTGAAGCATGCGCTCTTTTTGGCTTTCCTTTAACTATTTGTTGTCCTAAAGGATATGAACCTGATAAAGAAATTTTGCAAAAAGCTAAAGATGAATTTAATGCTTCTATAGAAATAATTTATGAACCAGAAGAGGCTTTACGAGATGCAAAAATAATAAATACGGATGTTTGGATAAGTATGGGGCAAGAAGTGGAAAAGGAAGAAAGAAAGAGAGCTTTTAAAAAATTTACCTTAGATAAAGAAAAACTGGAACTTGCACATCCTGAAGCCATAGTTCTACATTGTTTACCAGCATATAGAGGTATGGAAATTACAGAAGAGGTCTTAGAGGGCAGACAATCAGTGGTTTGGGATCAAGCCGAAAATAGGATGTGGTTCCAAATGTCTTTACTTGATTTTTT
>JBKBRL010000142.1:0-3197 GCA_046292115.1 Caldimicrobium sp. | reverse complement strand
CTGCACTATATAGCTCTTCCAAGGTTGCTTTGAAAGCTTTTTTTAAGTCCTCAGGTAAATCTCTTATGAAACCAACGGTATCTGTAAGTAAGAAAACCTTCCCACTTTCTGTTCTAACAGCTTTTGTGACAGGATCGAGGGTAGCAAATAATTTATCTTCAGCTAAATAATTTGCCTTAGCTAAGGCATTGAGTAAAGTAGTTTTTCCAGCATTGGTATAACCAATTAAAGCAACTACCTTAAAATTCATTTTTTTCCTGCGTTTTCTTCGAAGGTCTCTTTCTTTAGAAATTCTTTCAAGCTCTTGAGCTAATTTATTGAGGCGGTCTTTAATTCGTCTCCTATCAATCTCAAGCTTTGTTTCCCCAGGTCCTCTACCACCAATGCCGCCTGTTAATCTTGAAAAGGCATCATCTTTTGCTCTAAGTCTGGGTAATGCATATTTTAATTGCGCCATCTCTACTTGGATTTTTCCCTCTCTTGATTTTGCTCTTTGGGCAAAGATATCAAGAATGAGCTGAGTGCGATCAATTACCCTAAGGTCTGTGGCCTCTGTAAGAGCTCTCACCTGGGAAGGTGTGAGTTCTCGATCAAAAATTATAAGATTGGCTCTTTTCCTCATAGCTTCAATTAAGACCTCAAGAAGTTTACCTTTACCTATTACATATTTAGGGTCAAGAGAAACTCTTCTCTGAGTAACTTCTCCCACAACGACTACCCCAGCTGTTTTAGCTAATTCTTTTAATTCCTGAAGACGCTCTTCCCAGTAAATATCTTTGGGATCTTTTACAAGGATAATGAGAGCTCTATCTTTTTTCTCAGAAACATTCTTCACAGGACTTATTTTTTCAAACTCATTTTCTAAGTTTTTTATCAAATCCTGGAAGTTTTCTTTTAGATTCCACACATAGGTGGGTTTGAAAAAATAGAAAAACTCATCCTCTCTTTCAGATAAAGATGCTTTATAAAAATCTTTATGTGGCAGTATGTGTGCTAAATGAATTTTTCTAGGTTCACCTTTTTCACTGACTTCAAGGGCACCTACTAAATCTAATCTCAAAAACACTAAATCCAAGAGATCATCTTGATCTAATTCCGCACCCCGACCATTTCTAACTAAATGGGTATGGATAAGTCGTAAACCTTTTAATCTCGCTGAGTGATCTCTATAACCTTTTAATTCTGGAATTTGAATCTGATTAAAAGTGCCCACGATAACATACTCAACCTCGCCCTGCCTATTTATTAAGAGCCCAATCTGGCGGTTTAAATTAAAAGATAACTCAGCGATTTCCCAAGCTAAATCAGTGGAAATAATTGAATTAGGATGAATCTTTCTGTAGTATAATTTTTCTAATTTTCTTAAATCACTTGATTTTAATCCTTGTATATTTCCGTAAATTATATAACTCAATTTCCCCCAAGAGTTCTTCTTTTTTTTAAGAATTATAAATACTAAATGTTAAAAAACAAGAGTCCGCATTTCCTCAGAAATAATCTTTTATAAAAGTGGTTGTTTCCTCATAATTGACAAAAAGCACCCACAGAATTGGTAGCCGCAACCTTTAGGTTGCGTCCATTTATGTCATTTATTCGCAGGCTAAAGCCTGCGGCTACCATCTATCTTATCTCTCGCAGGCTAAAGCCTGCAGCTACCAACCCTCCGCTTCCTTTTACTTTTCCTATTTAACCTCCTTCTTTTAGGTTATTTTCTATTTTATATTCATGGCTTATATAAGTTAACTTACAAATTAATTTAAAAAGCCCTTTAAAAAGAGTTGTTTCCATATTTCCTTTCCATAAAAAATCCTTACAAAAGCTCTTTAACCTTTGCTAAAACCTCTTCGTAATTAGGCTCTTCTGTTATTTCTGGAACCATTTGGATATAAGCTATTTTACCTTGCCTATCTACTATGAAAATAGCCCTTGCTAATAGACCCTTTAAAACTCCCTCTGAAATTAGAACGCCATATTTTTCCATATCTCTGTATCGAAAGTCTGAAGCCACGATCAAATTTTTTATATTAAAGCTCTCACAAAATCTATTCTGTGCAAAGGGCAAATCCATAGATATAATAAATACTTTTATGCCGGACATATCAGCCATAATTTCATTAAACTTCTTAGTTTCTCTTTCACAAACGGGAGTATCTAAGGATGGAACTGTTAGAATAACTTGCACCTTCTCATCCATACTTCCTATAGGTATCTCCTGTAAATCTTTGGTAACAACATAGGCAACTGGAGCTTCATCTCCTACATTTAAAATAGGACCACAGAGGGCAACAGGGTTACCTTTCAGATTTACTGATTGAGCCATACTTACACCTCCACTATGGGATTTTTGCAGAGTTTAATTTTTAATCTTTAAATAATGGCTCTGGATTCTCTCCAAAGCATGAAGTAGCTCTTTCTCCTCTAATAATTTTTTTGCCCTTTTAACAGCACCTTTAAAATCTATCGTCTTTCCGCATACATAAAGAGCGCCTGCTAAATTTAAAAGAAACATATCTCTTATGGGACCAGCCATTTCACCTGAGAAAAGCTTAAAAAGTATCTCTAAACTCTCTTCCTTGCTCTTTATTTTTAAATCTTCTTCATTTTCACACCTCTCAAAACCAAAATCTTCTGGGTCTATGTAATAAGTGGTTATTTTCCCCTTTTCTAATTCAGAAATTTTAGTTGATCCAGTGACAGTAATCTCGTCATATCCTCCTTCTCCCCACACTACTAATGCCCTTTCCACTCCTAACTCATCCAACACATAAGCCATCTTTTCGGTTAGTTTAAAGTCATAAACCCCTAAAAGCTGATAATTTGGCTTGGCTGGGTTCAAAAAAGGCCCAAGGAGGTTAAAAATACTTCTTCCTATTTTTTTTCTTATAGGGACAACCTTAGCAAAAGCTGGATGATATAGTGGGGCAAAAAGAAAAACAAAACGAGTTTTATAAAGAGCCTCCTTTAAAACTTCTTGAGGGGCATCAAGAGGAATCCCCAAAGCCTCAACAAGGTCTGCACTTCCACTTTTACTTGAAACTGCTCTATTACCATGCTTAACCACATAAATATCCTCCTCTGCTGTAAGAGCAAGGGCAACTGCTGTAGAAAAATTAAAAGTATTTTTAGCATCTCCTCCCGTACCGCAGGTGTCAATGAGTATAGCCTCCTTAGGAAGCCCGTGCTCAAAGGGTTTCATT
>JBKBRL010000141.1:0-3214 GCA_046292115.1 Caldimicrobium sp. | reverse complement strand
AAAATTTATTCAAGGCATAAAAGGCGCCAAATAAAAGAAGAAAACCGTAAACTAAAAAGGGGAGAGAAAAGTCAAATAGTTTACCCCATTCATACCAAGCTATTAATACACAAAAAAAAAGACAAAGTAATAATAATAAAGTGGTGGCCTTAAGGATTAACAATACTAAAAGAGGGAAAAGAATAAGAGTTGAAAGTGTCCTTTTCACGAAGTTAGAATTCATAAATTTTCCCAAAGCGTCTTTCCCTTTTTTGATAGTCCTCTAAGGCTTTTAAAAATTCTTCTTCTGTAAATTCTGGCCAAAGAAGGTCTGTAAAATAGAGTTCTGTATAGGCTGATTGAAAAAGAAAAAAATTTGAGATTCGTAATTCACCACTTGTGCGAATGAGCAAATCAGGGTCGGGAAGCTCTGGAAAATAAAAGAATTGTTTAAAGAGATTTTCAGTTATATCTTTTGGATCTAATTCTCTATTTCTAACTTTTTCAGCTAATTTTTTAACAGCTCTTAAAATTTCTGCTCTTCCACTATAGCTTAATGCCAATACTAAGGTCATTTTTTGAAAAGGGGATGTTTTTTCTTCTACCTCTTCAATTTTTTTTTGTAGCTCTTCAGGAAAATCTTCTATGTCTCCTATAACTTTTAGTCTAATTTCATTTTCTACCATAGTAGGAAGCTCTACTTCTAAGTATTCTGCAAGTAAGGCCAATAGGGCGGCTACTTCGGAAGAGGGTCTTTGCCAGTTTTCTTTAGAAAAGGCAAAAAGAGTTAGGTAGGGAATATTTAACTCTCTTGCTTTAATAATAATCTTTTTAGCTATCTCTGCGCCCTTTTTATGGCCATATATGCGCGGATATCCTTGCTTTTTTGCCCATCTACCATTACCATCCATTATGATAGCTACATGTCTGGGGAGTACTCTAAGAGATGAATAAGTGGAGGTTAAATTATTTGGGGTAGACATCTATGGAGTTAAGATTTCTTTTTCTTTTTCAGCCAAAAGTTTTTCTATAGATTTTATGAACTCATCGTGAATTTTTTGAACTTCCTTTTCTAATTTTAGATAATCATCTTCTGAGATTTCCTTATTTTTTTTGGCAGTTTTAAATTTTTCTAAAATGTCTCTTCTGAGATTTCTTATAGCTATTTTTGCTTCTTCACCTATTTTGTGTGCCACTTTTACTAATTCTTTTCGTTTTTCTTCGGTTAGAGGTGGGAAGACAAGTTTTATGGTTTTCCCATCGCTTGTAGGATTCACTCCAAGGTCAGATTTTTGTATAGCCTTTTCAATTTCTTTAATTAAGGAGGGATCCCATGGCTGTATTATAAGTATTTTACCTTCAACTACGTTAATAGAGGCTATTTGAGGTATAGACATTTTCTGCCCATAGCAGTCCACTTTGATTCCTTCAAGGAGGCTTATTGAGGCTCTTGAGGTTCTTATGTGAGAAAGTTCTTCTTTTAAAGTCTGTAGGGTTTTTTGCATTCTTTTTTTCAGGTCTTCCAAAGCCTCCTTCATAAGAAGGACCTCCTTTTTTAACTTATTAGTGTTCCTACTTTTTCTCCTAAGATAGCTTTTTTAATATTTCCTGACTGAAATAAATTAAAGACCAAAATAGGCAATTTATGATCTCTTGCTAAAGAAAAGGCAGTAGCATCCATAACCCTTAAATTCCTTTTAATAACTTCTTCAAAAGATATTTCTTCAAATTTTTTAGCTGAAGGATCTGATAGAGGATCTCTTTCGTAGACCCCATCTACTTTTGTTGCCTTCATTAGGATTTCTGCTTCAAGCTCTAAGGCTCTTAGCGTTGCTGCAGTGTCTGTGGTAAAAAAGGGATTTCCAGTCCCACAGGCTAATATTAAAAGCCGCCCCTTCTCCAAGTGCCGTAAAGCTTTTTCTCTAATATAGGTTTCTGCAACCTCTATCACTTCCAAGGCAGACATAGTTCTTACAGGGATTCCCTTTTTTTCTAATACATCTTGTAAAGCCAAAGCATTGATTAAGGTAGCTAACATGCCCATATAATCCGCTCGTGCCCTATTTAACCCCTCCTTTTCGCCTGCAACACCTCTGAATATATTTCCACCCCCAATAACAATTGCTAATTCTACTCCTAATTCATGCACTTCCTTTAATTCATTTCCTATTTTTTTTAAAAAAGCTTGATCTATTCCAAACGATTTCTCACCTAAAAGAGCTTCGCCAGATAACTTTAAAAGGACTCTTTTATATTTTAACTCACTCTCGCTCAAGTCTAATCACCTATTTGAAATCTTACAAATCTTTTTATAACTATTTTTTCTCCAGTCTTTGCAATAATTTCATTTAAAAGGTCTTGAATAGTAATCTCTGGGTTTTTAATGAATGGCTGCTCCAGTAAAACGGTATCTTTATAAAACTTTTCTAATTTACCTTCTAAAATTTTAGGAATAATATTTTCAGGTTTTCCTTGTTCTCTAAGTTGTTCTTCATATATCCTTTTTTCTCTTTCTAAAATCTCCTGTGGCATCTCCTCTCTGGTAACACAGATTGGGGCAGTGGCAGCTATTTGCATGGCAATGTTATGTGCAAATTCTTGAAAATCGGGTGTTCTTGCGACAAAATCAGTTTCACAATTTATCTCCACTAAGACACCAATTTTTTTATTTGCATGAATATAAGCTTCTATTATCCCTTCCTTAGTTTCCTTAGCAGCTCTTTTAGCAGCAATGGCTAACCCCTTTTTTCTTAAAATATCAATTGCTTTTTCTATATCTCCACTTGCTTCCTCTAAAGCTTTTTTACAATCGCTAAAACCAGCTGCTGTCCTTTCTCTTAATTGTTTAATTAACTCTATAGAAATTTGTGCCATTTTTGCCTCCTTCTTTAAAATTTATTCAGTTCCAACTAAACGCTCAGCTTCTTCTTCAAATTTGATATCTTTTTCTTCTTCAGCTAAGATTTCTTGTAAGATTTCTTCTGTCTTTTTCTCTTCAGCAAAAAGTTCTTCTTCAAAGCCTTCTTCTTTGTCAGTAAGGGCCACCATTTTTTCCTTATAAATTTCTTTACCTTCAAGACAGGCATCAGCAATCTTTGAAGTGATCAATTTAACAGCTCTTATAGCATCATCATTTCCAGGTATTATGTAATCAATAAGATCGGGGTCACAATTTGTATCTACGATTGCCACGATGGGTATGCCCAATTTTCTGGCTTCTTTCACAGATATATCT
>JBKBRL010000140.1:1577-3220 GCA_046292115.1 Caldimicrobium sp. | reverse complement strand
TTCCATCCTATCTCTTATGGCTTTTAAAATCCGCTCTCTCCAATCTTCAGGTAAAGGCCATTTGGCATCTGTGGGCTGCCATTTCCCTAAATGAGGTCGTCCTAAATCCTCCATAACTTGAGGTTCTACTGCAAAACAATATTTTCCTGGGACAAACTCAGGTTTTATATCCATCCAATGCTTTTCAGGTGTTTTATGTAAATCTAATCCTTGTAATAACTGATCTGGTTTAGGTAATTTACTCATTTCTTCCCTCCCTCCTTAGGCCTTCTTTGCTGTTTCTTGAACCCACTCATCATCTACAGGAATACCAGCTTCTTCCATAACATCCCTAAACTTTTCCTGCCATTCTGCATAGGTTGTATATTTGACTGGATATTCCCATGGATTAATGTGTCTTTTCATCCTGTTATCATTTGCCATATTTCTCGTTGGTGAAAAGAAAACACCTACCATATGAACAAGTTTGCTAAAAGGAAAATAGACGGCCAAAACAGAAACCAGGAATATATGTATATAAAATAAAAGACTTAAATTACCCTGAGGCATTACCGGATTAAATGTTGCTAAACCATAAGTTAATTGTTTTATAGCATATAAATCTGGTTTCACATATAATCTCATTAAAATACCAGTAATCACAATAGCAATAATTAACAAAAGAGGAAAATAATCTGAGGCATGAGATAAATAATTTACTTTAACATCTACAAGTCTTCTTAATAAGAGAAAACCAAGTCCTAATAAAATAAGGATATTAGTAACATATATTGGGGGAACCCCAATTTGAAAGAAGCTATCTATATAGGTTATTTTAGTTATAATAGAAGGAATCTCATTAGTAAAAAAGCGTAAATGTCTAAGAAGAATTATAAAAAAAGAAAAGTGAAATAAAATAGCTCCTAGCCATAACCATTTAGCAGAGCCATAAATAAGTCTTTTCCCATCAAAATCGGCCCTTAAATTTCTAAATAAACTTCTAAATAGAAACACCTCAAAAAACATTCTAAGATAAACTTCCCAATTAGATGCTGGTGCTTCTAATCTACTGTGTTTAATCCAACTTAAACTCTTTTGTTGACCACAAGTTGTAGGAATTTTATACGGTTGAGGTGACCTAGCCCAGTCAATTATTCTGTAAATCAATCCAAAAAAGAAAATTGCAAAAGCTATATATGGTATAACTATAGCAAATAAACTCTTTAAACCTAAAAGTCCAACACCAATAAGGGGTAATAAGATAAGTATAAACAATACGATAATACTAAAAACTAGATTCATAAGCATCTCCTCTCTCTAAGTTTTTTTTATTAACAATAAAATCTATATTTCCTTCCTTATTAGTAATTAAGCCTGCTCTTTTTAAAAGTAAATAATGATTGCGTTTCCATTCCTCTAATCTAACTTCGTATAAGCGCTCTCTGTATTCGTTGTAGTAATCTATAAATCTTATCATGAGACTATCAATCTTATCTTCTAACTCAAGCAACGAATACACACCATATTTACTTATTATTTTATCCCCTAAATTTTCTCTAATCACCTTTTTTAAGTCTATAAAAAAAATTGCTGCTATTGAAGGTAGCCTTTCTTGAACTGCTCTGATCTGGGCCAGTTTATTTAAATACATATCAAAATTATCC
>JBKBRL010000140.1:0-1567 GCA_046292115.1 Caldimicrobium sp. | reverse complement strand
ACCTTGTAAAATACCGCGAAAACATTCCTCTATATGATAGCCAAGAGGATTAGTAAATTGATCAGTTTCTTTTTGAAAAAACACAGCACTATTTCCAAATCTCGACCAAAAAGCCTTTATCCAATGTTTTAAAAGTGTTTCACATTCTTTTTTAATTAAATTCTTAACTTCCACTTCCCCCTCCCCTTTTGAACTAATAAAGTTAATATAATAAAAATGCTCTAAAGTCAAGAGAAAATATTTAGAAAATATAGCAAATTAGTTATAATTATTTCTTTTAAAATCCTTTTTTTTCTAAAAAATTTAAAGTATTTCTTTTTTTTTATTTTACAAAAATCCAGCAATCTTTGCCAAAGTTTCTTTTTTTCTGAGTATTCCATAGGAGCTAATCTTAAAAGTTCTTCCAATTGCGCTATGGTATTCTCATATATGAAAGGATTTATTTTATAAGGGTGGCCATCTTTGCCTCCATGGGCAAAACTATAATGGACAGGATCTATTCTACAGGCTTTTACATTATAGATAAGCTCAGCTGTAAGAGTTAAAGCCCTCAAGGCCTTTGCACCTAAACCTTCTATAAGGAGTAAATCTTTAAATTCCTGAGGAGGGTTTTCGTAAGTTTTTTCCCATATTTTAGGTAGTATAGAAATTGGAAGGTCTCTATAACTTAACCCGTGGTTACTTTTAAAAATAATCTTTTCAACCACTTTAACCTCTCTTAAGATCTTTGTCAAATCTTCCTGTAACATATTTATAATGGCATCTCTTACTTGTTTACTTTTTGAGGAAACTAAATTTAGTACCTCTTCCTTTTTTATAACTGAGAGGATTCCTTTATGAGGATCTGAAAAAAAATTTTTTGAAGCCTCATAGTTCCAATGATAACGCCTTGCATAAAGAGTTTTTTCATCCATACCTTGTTGAATAACCGCCCAATCTTTATCCTTAGTAAAAATAAAGAGATGAAAATAAAGGTGGAATCCATCTTGAAGGGCATAATTATCAATCTTTGCAATCAGTCTACTAAGTGAGATAAATTTAGAAATTTCATTATCAAGAGCAGCTTTTTCAGCCCAAAATTCTATCTCTTTTGGGGTATTTAGGGCAGAATTTCCTTTCCCTCCACATAAAAATATCCCCAAATCTTCATAATAAGGCTCCAAAGCTTTTTTTACAGCTGCTCCTAAAGTAGTGGTTAATCCTGAAGAGTGCCAGTCAAAACCTACCAAACAACCCAAAGCTTGAAACCAAAAAGGGTCTGAAAGGCGTAAAATAAGCTCTCTTTTCCCAAATTCTCGATAAATAACTAATAAAATGGCACGACTTAGTCTAACCATCTTATCGAAAAGCCATCTTGGGCATTGACCAGCATGCAAAGGTAAATCTACTATTGATCTATGTAGCATATTTTGCCTTCAGTGCTTCTTTTATCTGTTTAAGAATAGTTTTACAGGTTTCTTCTGGTGATGGAGCTTCTCTGATAGGTCTTCCTATAACTAATAAATCAGCTCCTGCTAAAATAGCCTCGGATGGAGTAGCTCTTCTGACCTGATCATCTTTGGACTTA
>JBKBRL010000139.1:0-3223 GCA_046292115.1 Caldimicrobium sp. | reverse complement strand
GTAATCCCTCTTACTGCATAATATAATACATCATCTGCTCTTTTAAACATTTCATAAAGTTTTTCTGTAGGAGCACCAAGCAATATTAATTTATCATTGGGTATCGTGATGAGCGTATCCACATATTGTTTTAGTTCTTCAATTCCTTCTTCTGCTTGCTTGGCTCTTATTTTACCTTCAAAGGTGAATGGTTTAGTAACTACTCCCACAGTCAAGATCCCCATTTCTTTACAAATTTTTGCAAAAACTGGACTTGCACCAGTTCCTGTACCCCCTCCCATACCTGCTGCTAAAAAAACCATATCAGCATCTTTTAAGATTTCTCTTAAATCCTTCTCTGACTCTTCTGCTGCTTTTTTACCTATCTCAGGCTTACCTCCAGCACCCAGCCCTTTCGTTAAGTTCTTTCCAAGTTGAAGCTTAATTGGAGCTGGATTTAAAGAGAGAGCCTTATAGTCTGTATTAGCTACGATAAAATCTACACCTACAAGTCCCTTTTTAATCATATGTGCAATAGCATTTCCTCCAGCTCCTCCAACACCAATTACCT
The DNA here is from genome assembly GCA_046292115.1 of Caldimicrobium sp. Taxonomy (GTDB): domain Bacteria; phylum Desulfobacterota; class Thermodesulfobacteria; order Thermodesulfobacteriales; family Thermodesulfobacteriaceae; genus Caldimicrobium. Next base: position 2,673 of record JBKBRL010000139.1, on the reverse strand, counting down.
TAATATTTGGATGAACTTTAATTTCTTCATTATCAAGAAAGTCAAATGGTAAACTCATAATTTATCCTCCTTTTATATTCTTAAAAATTCCCTAATCCTCATTAAAATTCCCTTTTTCTTAGGAGCTTTTTCTATTGTAGAAACTAAATTGTTATATGTATAGAGTAACATACCAACAGCTGTAGCAAATTGTGGATGGTAAACCTCTTCCGTAAGACCTGGCAACCGCTCTGGATATCCGATCCTTGCAGGCAAATCAAGAATTTGATCCGTTAAATATATTAAGCCTGGTATGAGAGAAGTCCCACCAGTGAGTACTGCTCCGCTAATTAAATAGGTAGGAGTAAAATTTTTAATCTCTGCCTTAATTAGGTTTAAAAGCTCCTTTGCCCTTTCCTCTAATATCTCTGCTAAAATTTTTCTGTTAATTCTTGCACTGGGTCTATTACCAATCCCAGGAACCTCTATAAATTCCTCCTCACTCACTAATTCTCTTAAACAGACCCCCTTTTCAATCTTTAATTTTTCCGCTTCAGCCCGTGTTGTTCTCAAACATATCGCTAAATCTCCTGTAAAGAGGTCTCCTCCTAAGGGCAAAGAGGAGGCATAACGTAAAACACCCTCCTTATAAATCACCAAATCACTTGTGCCTCCACCTAAATCAATCAGTAATACTCCTAATTCCTTTTCTTCAGGAGTTAAAACAGCTTCTGCTGATGCCAAACCCTGAAAGATTACTCCATCTACTTCAAGACCTATATTCTCAAAGCATCTAAGCAAATTTTGAATATGGGCTTTTTCAGCAGTCACCAGTTGCACATGAGCTTCTAATCTAACACCTACCATCCCAACAGGTTGAAGTATCCCTTTGTTCTGATCTACGATAAATTCTTGGGGAATCACATGTAAAATTAGTTTATTTGCCGGCAGGTCTACTGCTTGGGCCGATTGTAAGACCTCTTCTACATCCTGCTGAGTTACCTCTCTTTCTTTAAGAGCAATCACTCCCATTCCAGAATAAGTTTTTATATGGCTTCCTGCAATACTTGTAAAAAGATAAGTTGGCTCAATTTTGGCTTGAGTTATTGCCTTCTCTACTGCATTTTTTATACTAAGTGTAGCTTCATCTATATTAACTATACAACCTCTCTTTAGCCCTTGCGATGAAGAAATACCAAGCCCTGTAATCCAAAGAGCTCCTTCTCTTTCTTCTCCCATAAGAGCTGTAATTTTGGTTGTTCCTACATCAACCACTAAAATTCCTTCACCCTTTCTCATAGCTAACTCCTAAACCTTAATAAAGCTTTTCCATAAGGGTAATCAAGCCTTATCATTTCTACTTTGTCAATTAATTTGTTATCATAAAGATATACCATAATCCTATCAAGATGTTTATATAAATCAATTAAATTTTCAAGCATACTTATTGGCAAATATATCAAAAGATGATTTTTTGTTTTTAGTATTATTTTATCTTCTTCTAAACTTATCTTAGCTAAATTTTCATAAACAGGTAAATAACTTTTGTTATGTTTAATCCAATCCAAAAAAAGGAAGAATTTATCTTTAAACTCCTCATTTTTAATTTCAACTAAAGGATAATATAAATAATCTTGAGGTAAAAGACCTCCTATAATAACTCCTCTCTTATCTACTAAATACCCCCGATTATCTTTCACTAAAATGGCTAATCCTTCTCTTTCTTTAACCCTAATCTCTAAAAAATAAGGAAGACGCCTGGTAATAATTGCCTCCTCAATTAGTGGGTGAGCCTTTAGACGCTCCTGAAGGGACCTTAAATTTATTCTAAAAAGTCTCTCCCCTCCTTTAAGTCCTGTTAATTTTATTATCTCCTCCCTTGGTATTCTTGAATTTTGATAGACCTTTATTTCCTTCAATAGAAATAAATCTGTAAAATATAAAATAAATACACTAAAGCCAAGGCTCGCTCCAACAATAAGCACTAAAATGAAGTAAATTTTATATCTTTTAAACATAGTTGTTCTCGTAAATTAAGCCCAAAAATTTTACCTCAGGTTCAAGGGAAACATAAAATTTTTCCCAAACTTTTTTTTGAGCAATCTTCATAAGTTCAATCACTTCTTTGGCTGTTGCTCCACCAGTGTTTACGATAAAATTTGCATGCTTTTCAGAAATCTTAGCCTTACCAATTTGGAATCCCTTTAAACCTACTTGCTCAATCAAGGCTCCTGCATAACAACAGGGAGGATTTTTAAACACAGAACCAAAGGTTTTTTCAGTAACAGGCTGAGTATTCCGCCTTTTTTCCCAAATATCTTTTAAAGTTCTTTTTATTTCGTCCTTCTCCTTCTTTATAAATTCCAGTTCTGCAGAAACAATTATACCCTCTTCCTTAAAAGACCTATAGGTCCACATATCCTCTCTACATTCAAGGTCTACAACTCTTTTATCTCTATAAAGTCTAATTTTCCTAACAAATAATGAAGTGCTTTTTCCAAAGGCACCAGCATTCATTTTAATGGCACCGCCCAGTGTTGCTGGAACACCAGCCAAAAATTCAAAACTACTAAAACCCCTCTCATAACAATATCTCACTATTTCATTAATCCTTGTACCAGCTAAAACTTTCAATCTAAGACTTTCTCCCAAAGAAATAGTTTCTATACCTTTAAAAGTTTTAAGGATTACCAC
>JBKBRL010000138.1:0-3241 GCA_046292115.1 Caldimicrobium sp. | reverse complement strand
TCAAAAGCAGAAACCAAAATATGTGCCTTGGGATAATTAAAGACAATTCCAAATAAAGCCAGGTGATTGGCTTCAGTCCCACCAGAAGTAAAAATTACATCTCCAGACTCAAAAGATAAGGCTTTTAATATAGCTTCACGCGCCTTCTCTAAAGCCTCTTTAGCTCTTCTACCAAATCTATGCCCCGAGCTTGCATTGCCAAACTCCTCTGAAGCATAAAACTCAAATACCTTTAATACCTCCTGAAGAACAGGAGTAGTAGCATTATAGTCTAAGTAAATATATCCCTCTTTCTCCATATTCCTTATAATATACTCTCATTCATCACATTTCAAGGTTTCCATAAAACTTTGCAATAGATTTATTAATAGGTCCACTGACAGGGGGTGTAACCCAAAACTTGTCTTTCTTGAAATATATTTTATATTAATCTCACTGGAATGAAAAATTATCTTGATCTCCTAAAAGTTCTTCCCAAAACTAATTGTGGTGAATGTGGGGAGCAAAGTTGCCTTCTTTTTGCTCTAAAAGTATTTAGTAAAGCCTTACCTCCTACTAAATGTCCCTATTTGAGCATTGAAAATCTGCCTGAAGAAACATCTACAAATTTAACCTTTAATCAACTTTTAGAAAATCTAAAGTTTCTTAAAGAAAAATTTTCAGCCCTTACCGATTTAAAAGAAAGAGCTTATCACTTAGGCTGTATTGTAAAGGAAGAAGAAAATATTATTATATTACCTTACTTAGATCAAAAAATTTTCATCTCTTATGAGGGCTACGGAAAACCTCAAATTTTAAAGGATAAAGCCACAGCTCCTCTTGACCCTCGAGATGAAATATTAATTTATAACTATTTCATTTTTAACGGAAAAACTCCCTTAAGCTTTGATTTTGTTGGGTTAGAATCTTTCCCTCATTCCATAAGCAAAGTAAAGACTCTTAAAAGATACGCAGAAGATCCTCTTGCTGATTTACTCTCCTCAGAAAATGATAATTTTGAAGAAATCTTTAAGAACTTTGAAATCTCTGACTATTCAGCAAATACCTCGGGAATATCTTTTTTGGTTAAAGTTTTACCTAAAATTTTTTTAAAAATAAATTTTTGGTATGGGGAGGTTGAGGAAAATCTTCCTCCCAGTTGTAAGATCCTTTACGATCGCGTAGCTTTGGATTATCTTGATTTAGAATGTTTAGTCTTTTGTGCAGAACGCTTTGTTGAAAAAATAAAAGCCCAAAGCAGTACCAAGTAAGGCTTTGCTCATCCTCTATGGTAAGGGTGCCCCCTTATTAGACTGAAAGCCCTAAAAACAGCCTCTACTAAAACTAATAAAGCAATTTCATGATTTAGGGTGAAATCTGAGAGTTTTAGTAGGAAATCTGCCCTTCCTTTTAATTCCTCCGCTAAACCTTCAGGACCACCTATTATAAAAGCAACTTCTTTTTTCTCTTCAAGCTCCTTTTTCAACAGTCCTGAAAATTCCCGTGTATTTAAGGATTCCCCTTTCTCATCAAGAACTATTACATAAGCCTTTTTAGGAATAAATCTCACAAGCACTTCTGCTTCACCACGCAGTCTATCTTCCTTAGTTAGAAATCGTCCTTTGATCTTTGGAAAATGTTCCTCTACCTTTACCCATTTTTTAATAAGGCCTACATAATATTGCAAACCTTCTTTCACAAAAGAATAGTTTAAAGGACCCGGTGCTAAAAGATAAATCAAAGCTTAACCTTTATTTGAGGTTTTCACTTAATTCCCTGCTTCTTTTCCAAGCATTTTTTACTGCTTCCATAATAATTCCTGGGAAACCCCGTTTATAAAATACTTCTAAAGCTGTAATCGTTGTCCCACCTGGTGAAGTTACCATAGCCTTTATCTGATAGGGGTTTTTTTGGGTTTTCCTGAACATTTGGATTGTGCCTTCAATCGTTTGTAATGTAAGAGTTTCTGCCACATCTCTTGGTAAGCCACAACTAACACCTGCATCAATAAGAGCTTCTACAAATAAAGCCACATAGGCAGGTCCACTTCCAGAGAGCGCTGTAATAGCATCCATATACTCTTCTTTAACTATCAAAACTTTTCCTATAGCTTGAAAAATTTCTGTAGCAAAGGTTAGATCTTTCTCAAGTGCCCCACTTCCCTTGGCTATGGCACTAATACTTTCATGCACCAAAGCACAAGTATTTGGCATAACTCTTATTAGCCGAGTCCCCTTAGGAAGCTTCTTTTCATAAAAAGCTATAGGTAGACCTGCTGCAATAGTTATTATTAAGTGTTTTTCAGGAACTATTTTTTCCTTAATCTCCTCTAACACATCAGGCATTACTTGAGGTTTCACAGCTAAAATAATAGTAGAACATTTAGATAAAACCTCCAAATTATCCGAAGTGGTATGTATTCCATAGTATTCCTCTAAATATTGACTTCTTGCAGCTACAGGCTCTGAAACCATGATATCTTTTGCTTTAAAAATTTCCTTTTCCAAAAAACCTTTTATTAAAGTTTCTGCCATCATTCCTCCACCAATAATCCCTAAAGAGCTCTCCATAGTATGCCCTCCTCTTTAAAATTCAACTTGATCTCATTTGATATTTGCTGTATAATAAAAGTCTATCATAGAATTTTAAATTATCTATTATATACTTTTATAAAAAAGATCCCCTTTTCCCGGGAGGGGGGACGGGAAAAGGGGCTGTAGGGAGGGGGGAGGGAGGAGTAAAGAGATATAAAGAGCTTTAAGGAAGTATGCCAAGCAACTTTAAACCCAAATAACTACAACCTACCACAGCCACTCTTTTTACCCAAATAGGGCTTATTCTTTTAGCAATTCTTGGTGCAATAAAACCAGCAGAAACTGCTCCTACCGCCATAAAGACAAATAGAACTAAATCCGTTTGTCCAAAAAAGTAATATCTACTTGAAGCCATTAAAGTATTAAAAAAGATAGCCAAAAGAGAGCTACCTACTACTACATAGATAGGCAATCCCATAATAACAGTCATTAACGGCACAACAAATGGACCACCACCAAAGCCTCCTAAACTGGAAGCAACTGCAATTATAAAACCTCCAATAGCGCCAATTACCATATTGGCTTCAAACTTTTCTCCCCAAAATTCTATCTCCATTTTCATACTTTCACCTCCTCTCTATTTAACTTTTTTGTTCTTTTGCAGCTTTAGCTGCAGCAGCTCTCTTCTTAAACTCTTCCAATATAGCCTTCTCTTTCTTAGATTTTTA
>JBKBRL010000137.1:0-3244 GCA_046292115.1 Caldimicrobium sp. | reverse complement strand
AAAAGAGCTTGTAACTTTAAATACAGAAAGGGACATTTTAAAAATAGCTAATACCGAATTCTATAGATTAAGAGGAGAAATAATACCCGTCCTAGGGTTATCTAAAGTTTTAAATTTACAGGATAATAAAACCCAAGAAAAAAATTTAGTTATTCTTACCACTGGTGATAAATATTTTGGTCTTCTGGTGGATTCCATATATGACTCAGAAGAGATAGTCGTAAAACCTTTGGGTAAATGGTTTAAATCTATACCTCTTTATAGTGGCGCCACTATAATGGGAGATGGTAAGTTAGCGCTAATATTAGATGTTGTAGGTTTAAGTCAATTTGTAGGTTTAAAAGCAGAGGAGATCGAAAAAATCCGCGAAGAAAAAGCTATAAAGACGGGTTTAGAGGAAACGCAGTTTATTTTAATCTTCCAAGTGGGAGAAGAACATTTAGCTCTTCCCTTAGCCCTTATCTCAAGGCTTGATAAATTAAGAGCTGATGAGATTAAAATTGTAGGAGGAAAAGAAGTTATTCTTTATAACAATCAAGTTGTGCCTATCATTCGTTTAGAAAATTATTTACCTATTCAGAGTATGCCTCTGCAGGATGAATATAATTTACTCTTTTTTAAAGAAAGGGAAAAGACTTGTGCCATTTTATGTTCAAAGATAGTAGATACCATTGAGACCACCTTAGATGTTAATACTGACCTTTATGTTCAACCAGGCATCCTTGGCTATAGAATTATAAATGAAAAAACTGTACTTTTCTTAGATATTTATAAAATCATTGAAATGTATGATCCAGAATGGTTTATAGTGAAAACTGAAGAGACAGGACCTATAAAAATATTATTAGCAGAAGACTCACCTTTCTTTCAGAATTTGATTTCCAACTATTTAATTCAAGCAGGATTTGAGGTAGAAATGGCAGAAAATGGTGAGGTAGCCTTTGAAAAGCTTAAATCTGGATATAGACCTGATTTAATTATCTCTGATTTAGAGATGCCAGTTATGGATGGTTTTGATTTTATTAAAAATGTTAGGGCAACTCCTGATATTAAAGACATTCCTATCTTGGTATTAACCTCTTTAACAGGTGAAGATATTCGAAGAAAGGTTTTTGAATTGGGTGCAAATGCCTATGAGGTAAAACTTGAGAGGGAAAAAGTTTTGAATGCAATAAAAGAATTAGTAGAATATAAAAAAGCTCAAAATCTATGAAACCAACCAACCTTAACTTTGGTTCTATAGAAGAGCTTAAAAGATTTTTTAGAAAAAAAATTAAGGAACTACATCCTGATCGGGGAGGAGATGCTACTAATTATAGAGAATTTTTAGATTGGTATCAGAAAGCCATAGATAACTTCAAAAAAAGAGAACAAATTAAAGTTTTAAAAAATTATCAACCCGCAGCCAATTCTATATATAAAATAGTTGAGTTTAGCGCAAGAGAATTAGCCTTAGCTTTGTCTAAAAAACTAAAATTGCCCCTATTTGAAATTACTTGTCCCTTATGTGCCGGACAAGGTCTAAACAAGAAAGGAAAAAGGTATATATGTGATTTTTGTAAGGGGAAAGGATGGGTTTTCTATTACAAAGAAGGGGAAAAAGAATCTGGAAAATTAAAATGCCATGTATGTGATGGGAAAGGATTTATATACAAAGAAAAATGTCCTCAATGTTTTGGCAAAGGAAAAATTAAGGAAGAAATTGAAATAGAAATCAAGTTACCCCCTGGAGTTAGAGATGGAGACATTCTCTTCCTTAAAGGAGAAAACTTTTCAGTGGATTATGATTTTTACATTGAAGTAGTACAAATTTCTGACCCATCAATGACTTTAGAAAAAGATAAATTGATCATCAACTGTAAAGTCCCTTTTACTGATATACTTCTCAAAGAAAAAATTACTATAGAAACCCTTGAAGGCCTGGAGGAAATACCTACAGAACTTGTAAGAAGAGGAGAACCAATAATTTTTCCAGGAAGAGGTCCCTATTTAGCAGAAACGGACTTATGGGAAAGGGGTGATTTAGTAATTAATATTCAGGTCCTTTTTCCTGAAAAAGTTCCATTAAAAGCAAAAAAATTAGTAGAAAAACTGGTTTATATTATGGAGGGTGAGGAAAATGGAAACAAAAAATCTACCGAAACTTAAAGACCAAAAGAAACTTATTACTTACCAAAAGACAGTACCTATTATTGCCTTTTGTCTGGGAGATTTTTTATTTGGATTTCCAGCAGAAAAGGTGATGGAGATTAACAAGGATATTGAAGTAACTCCTGTTCCACTTTCACCAACTTATATTTTAGGAATTATGAATTTAAGAGGACAAATCATCACGATGATTGATTTAGCAAAAAAAATAGGCTTTGTCTATGAAACTGAACGAAAAATTAATCTTATCGTGCGTAGCGATGAGGAAGCAGTGGGTTTTATAGTGGCAAAAATTCAGGATATTATAGAAATTCCTGAAGAAAAATTAGAAGAACCTCCAGAAAAAATTGAAGGATTTGATAGAAAATATGTGGACAAGATCTATCAATTGCCTGATAGGTTGCTTACCATTTTAAGTGTGGAAAAGTTATTAGAAAATTAAGGTTCTTCAGGAAAAAGTCCTGCAAAGCTTAGGAAAGCTTTCCATTTATCCTTTTTATATTTTGGAAATTCCTCTAAAATAAGGGCTTGCCAACGAGGTGCCTTAGGTACTTTTAAGAGCTTTAGTCCTGCTTCTTCGGGGGTTTTATCTCCCTTCTTTAGATTACATTTTTTACAGCACAAAACTACATTAGACCAAACTGTTTTACCCCCTCTACTTTTAGGAATTACATGGTCAATGGTTCTCTCTTTAGGATTTTTAAGAAGCTTCCCACAATATTGGCAGGTAAATTTATCTCTGAGAAAAAGATTTTGCCTTGAGAATATGACATCGCTCTGGGGTAATGATTCATAAAAAGGCAAATATATGGCATCTGGAACTAAAAGCGTAATAGAGGGACTCCTGATAAATTGATATTCCCCATTATTTCCATTATCATAAAACTGGCTGATTTTAACCCAATCTGTAAAACTATGTATAGTCCAATCAGGCGTTATTACTAAAGCAGTGCCTTTAACTAAATGGCAAATTGCTTTTTGAAGTGTAGTGATATGTACAGCCTGATAATATTTATTAAGGACTAAAACTTTTTCTGATAAAAGCCCTTTCCCCAAGCTTTAACTCACCACCGGACAAGTCATAGTGTGATTTATA
>JBKBRL010000136.1:0-3263 GCA_046292115.1 Caldimicrobium sp. | reverse complement strand
TAAATTTTTCTTCAATATCTTCTAAGTCAGATAGGGTTAAAAGTTTATCCACCTCAAAAACATCTTCTAAAAGGGAGGACAAACGTTCTTTGGTTTTTGAAAGACCTTCCTTGAATTTATCAAAGAGACTTTTCTTTTTGGGTTCTAAAGTCTCTATATCATTCGAGGAAGAGGACTTTTTTTGGAAAATAAAGTCAAACATAGCTATATAAGTAGGACAGGAAGTTGACGGAGGGGGAGGGATTCGAACCCCCGGAGGGAGAGCAAGCTCCCTCAACGGCTTTCAAGGCCGCCCCCTTCGTCCGCTCGGGCACCCCTCCACTAAGCATTTTAAAAATTTCTTTAAAAATTTCACTAAAAATATAATCCACTTTAATAAATTAACAAGAGTAAAGCCCCTTTACCCAAAATAAGTATTTCCTCAAAATGCAAGTATTGAAAAAATTTGTTTTGGCAGGAAAAGGTAGGATGGAAAGCTTCCCCTTGTTTTTTTAATTTTTAGTTTTAATCTATAAAGAAAGAGGGACAGCATGAGAAAAAAAGTTTTAGTATTGCTTTTCTTTATTCTATTTTTGATTACTACAAGAGGGGTCTCAGCAGAAGAAGTCAAAAAAGTTTTAATATTACCCTTTGAAATTTATGCACAGCAAGATTTAAGCTTTCTAAAAAAAGCCTTGCCAGAGATGCTTACAAGTAGACTTTCAACACCAGAAAAGATACGAGTTATTGAAGGAAATATAGATGAGGAATTAAAAGCTTATTCTTTAGTCGACCAGAAAGTAGCTATGGAGTTAGGTAAAAAATTTGGTGCAGACTTTGTAATCTGGGGATCTATTACAGTGTTAGGAGATATGGTAAGTATAGATGCGCAGATTATGGATATCCATAATGTGAAAAAACCCGCTAAGTTTTTTCAAGAAATAAAAGGTATTTCAGAGGTAATTCCACAATTAACGAGATTTGCAAGAAAATCTAAAAGATATATTGAAGGAAAGGAGGAAGATTTTTATCAAGAGGATTTAGCAATAGCACCTGGTTATTCCAATTTAGCAATGGGAAGAGCCCATCCTGAAAGAGGATATTTTGGATATCCTTTATATCCTGTAAGACCACCTAAGGAGGAGCCAGTTGTAGAAAAAGCTAAGCCTCGGTTTGGGGGAATTGGAGATCCTGCTTATGAAGGTTTAACGAAGGATGTAGTAATAGATTTATCTGGTGGACAAGCAAGAATTGGTTTGGCAAGAGAAGAAAAAGGAAATGCCACCAAAGCACCATCTCCTTCACCTCCTTCCTATATGTACTATTATCCACCACAACCCTATTATACCTATTCTCCACCTCCCTATTACTATTATCAACAAAAAGCAGAAAAGGAGGGAATTTTATCAAAGGTAAAGAATACACTTTGGCCTTTTGGTAGAGATAAGGAAAGACCTATTCCAGCCCAACCAGTACAACCTATACCAGTGCAGCCAACACCCATACCTCCATCTCCTACACCTCAGCAAAATACATTACCTCAAAAGGATACACAAGTTGAAACAGCAAAGCCTAAGCAACTGGAAGCTCAACCAAAGAGCGCTTCCCAAAGAGAACTTCCAACAAGAAGCACAACTTATGAGTCAGCAACGCAGAGCTCTGGAGCAAAACCTAATCCCTGGAGATGGGAATAATTGAATTTACTAATTAGCAAGTTAAGTGAAAAGCTCCTGCAATGGCTAAACCATTTTTTAGTAATTCATTAAAACGATGAATTGCTTCCTGAGTTAAATATGCTTCAAGTTGGATCCCCTCTTTATTTGCTCTATCAATAACTTTTGAAGAAATCTGCATAACTCCATTTGCACCTTTTCCCACTATGAGAATCTTTGGCTGAAAGGCAAAGACCTCTTCTAAATCTTCCTCTTGTAATAAGTGGCCCTCTTTTCGCCACCATGGATATATGATTTTTTCAAAGTCAGGTTTTATAAGAAGGATTAAGTCCTTAGTGTAAGTGGTCCCCTTGAAAATTAACTTTCCAAAGGAATAATGGGTTATCATAGGTATTAGGCTGCTAAACTAAGGGCTTCTTCCCTTTTTAGGGCTTCTGTTCTGAAGTGAGTAATTAGGGCATCAATAAATTCGTCCAAATCACCATCTAAGACTGCGGGGAGATTATAAATAGTTAAACCTACACGATGATCGGTGACTCTATTTTGGGGGAAATTATAGGTGCGAATTTTCTCGCATCTCTCACCAGTTCCTACCTGGGCTCTTCTTTCCTTTTGCAGCTTTTCCATTTGTTCCCTTTGAGCTAATTCATATAATTTGGCCCTTAAAATTTTCATTGCAGTAGCTTTATTTTGATGTTGGCTTCTTTCATTTTGGCAAGTAACGACAATGCCTGTGGGTATGTGAGTTATACGTACTGCACTTTCAGTTTTATTTACATGTTGTCCACCATGACCACTTGCTCTCATCGTTTCTATTTTTAAATCTTCTGGACGTATTTCCACTTCTACTTCATCCACTTCAGGCAGAATGGCAACAGTGACAGTGGAAGTATGAATTCTTCCACCTGACTCTGTAATAGGAACTCTTTGAACTCGATGGACGCCACTTTCGTATTTAAGCCTACTATAAGCACCTTTTCCTTCAATACGTGCAATAACTTCTTTAAAGCCTCCTAAACCTGTTTCATTGGCATCTACAATTTCAAACTTCCATCCTTTGTTTTCAGCATACCGTTGATACATTCTAAGTAATTCAGCCGCAAAAAGAGCCGCTTCTTCACCGCCTGCTCCTGCTCTAATTTCAAGAATAACACTTTTTTCATCCTTAGGATCCTTTGGTAAGATTAAAAAGGGAAGAATTTTCTCTAAATCTTCTATCTTTTCCTCTAATTGTTTGATTTCTTCTTTAATCAAGGCTTTAAGTTCATCATCCTTTTCTACTTCTAAGAGCTCTTTATTTTCTTCAATTTCCTTGAGGCATTTCTTGTATTCTTGATAAGTTTTTACTACCTCCTCCAAAGAAGCTAATTCTTTAGCCAATTTTGCATAAAGCTCTTGATTAGACATAATTTCAGGATCTAAAAGTTTATGAGAAAGCTCTGTATATCGATCCTCTAAGGTTTGAAGCTTTGTTAAATAAAACTTAGATATACTCATAATATCAAAATAAATATTAGCTTTTATTAGCCTTCACTTTTTTTATAAATGTGGGCATATTTTTTCATAAATTTTTCAATCTTACCTTCGGTATCTACAAAGCGAGTTTCACCT
>JBKBRL010000135.1:0-3266 GCA_046292115.1 Caldimicrobium sp. | reverse complement strand
TTGGAGTTCCTCTTTGAAGAACCCTTCATAATCTTTGTGGAGTGCATATTTAATTACGGTGTGCTCTGGAAGGGCGGTCTGCAGAAGGACTTTACCTCTTTCATCTTTTCTTCCTGCTCGCCCTAATGCTTGTAGTAAAAGCTGGAAGGTTCTTTCATTTGCTTTATAGTGAGGGAGGAAGAGCCCCTCTTCAGCCCTTAGCACGATAACTAAATTTACCTGAGGAAAGTTATGACCATGAACTCCCATCTGCGTCCCAATAATAATTTTTGGCATGGGATGGTAAATTTTCTCAAAGAGTTCTTTTAATTTCTTTTCAGAAGTTATTACATCTCGGTCAAAACGAATTACTTCAATTCCAGGAAAAAGCATTTTTAACTCTTCTTCTATTCTCTCAGTGCCATACCTTAAAAATTTCCAATGACCGCCTCTACAATGGGGGCAAAGAATTTTAATAGTAATGCTGAAGGCACAATAATGACAAAGAATAGCCTCTTCATCTTTATGATAGGTAAGAGGAATTCCACAATTAGGACATTGTATAATATTTTTACAATCCCTACATTGAACTATAGGTGCATAACCTCTGCGATTTAAATATAGAAATACAGACTTTTCTTTACTCACTAAAGTTTTTATCTCTTTTATTACTTCTTGAGATAGCAGAGAACTACTTTGCATCACTACTAATTTTGTCTTTGGCATAGAAACAAAGGGACGCTCAGTTAACTTAAGAAGTTTATATTTCCCAATTTTGGCAAAATAATAACTTTTAATACTTGGAGTTGCTGATCCAAGTATAACTATTGCCTTATCCAACTTTCCTCTTACTAAAGCTAAATCTCTGGCGTTGTATTTACAAGGAAGATTTTCTTCTTTATAGGAGGGGTCATGTTCTTCATCAACTATAATGAGCCCGATATTTTCGAGAGGAGCAAAAATTGCTGACCGCGTTCCAACAACAATCTTTGCCCGTCCTTCCAATATTTTTATCCATTCAGAAAATCTTTGTTCAGGAGATAAGGTACTATGCAATATGGCTATTTCCTCTTTAAAGAAGTGGAAAAGTAGCCTTTCCATATAGTGAGTTAACGCAATTTCTGGAAGTAAGAAGAGAACTCTTTTATTTAAAACCAAAGCCTCCTTTATAGCTTCAATATAAATAAATGACTTTCCTGAACCAGTAACTCCATGTAATAAAAAAGGTAAAAACACTTTTTGGTAAAAGGCACTTTTTATGATTTCAAAAACTTCTCTTTGTGCAGAGGTTAACTCATACTTTTCAGGAAATTCGTACGGTAATAATATTTTTCTTATTTTAGGGAATTCAATTTTCTCTAAATAGCCCTGCTCTAAGAGTTTTTTTATAACCTTTGGGCTTAGATGTTTTTTAAGAACTTCTGCAGGTATTTCTTTATAATCTCCAAAGAGATAACCTATCTTCTCTTCGAGCTCTTCAGGTAGATCCTTTTTTATTCTATAAAAGACTTCAAAGGGTATTTTAAAGGTAGGAATTTCCTTTATTATTTTTATCCAGCCTTTCTTCTCCCATTCTTTTATCTTTTTTAATTGGAGCTTACTTTTTTTTAGAAAATTTTTAAGGGACACCTTTTTTTGGCTTAATCCTTCTAAAGAAGGAAGAAGTAGGCCCTCTTTTATAGCCTTTTTTCCTTCAGTGGTTAAGGTGATTTTTTGGGTAGGTACTTTAAAGACACCTGCAGGTAAGGCTATTTTTAAAACTATTCCCAGTGGGCAGTGATAGTAATTGGCTACCCATTCTAAAAAAGGGAAAAGACTTTCCGGATATAGAGGGAAGGGATCTAAAACTTCTTCTATTTCTTTATATTCTAAGTGAGGTGATAAATTTTCACTATTTACTGGTTCTGAAGAATAAACTATCCCAACTGTTTTTTGTTTGCCAAAACTAGTGATTACTCTTGTTCCAGGGGTTATGTAGTTCTCACTTAGATAGTGAAATTTTTGAGAAATAGGGATAGGTAAAATAATTTCACAAAGATACATATTCTATAGCAAAGACTTCGTCCTATATAGAGGGGAAAAATCTATTTTACTACTTTACAGAAATCTTTTAATATTTCCAGGTAAGAAGGATCCTTGGTGGCAAAGTGTAAGATAGCTTTAAAGAAACCTTGAGGATTCCCTGTGTCTAACCTTTGACCCTCAAAAAGATATCCAATAACAGGATAACCATCTTTTATCATCAGCTCTATAGCATCCGTTAATTGATACTCACCTAAAGTTTTAGGTATTTTCTTTAGATATTCAAAAATTATAGGGTCAAAGATATATCTCCCAATGATAGATAGATTGGAAGGAGCTTCTTCTGGAGTTGGTTTCTCAACTACTTTTTTAATAAGGATTAAATTATCTGAAATCATCTCTCCATCTACAATTCCATATTTGGAGACATCTTCTAAAGCAACTTTTTCTAAAGCAATTACACTATGATTTTTATATTGAGCGGAAAGTTTCAAATAGGTTTGACTCATTTGTTTTAAACAGGGCACACTTGCATCAACTACATCATCCCCTAAAACTACAGCAAAGGGCTCCTTTCCTACTAAGGTTTCTGCCATAAGAACGGCATGACCAAGCCCTTGGGGTATTTTTTGTCTTATGGAACTTAAGTATTTAATCTTTTCCTCAACTTCCTCCACAATTTTTAAAAGTTTTTCTTTTTTTCTCTCCTCCAAAAAACTCCTCAATCCTATATCTATATCAAAATAGTCCAAAATTGCTTCTTTACCGTAGGAAATTACAAAGATTAAACTTTCATAGCCAGAATGAATAATTTCATCAACTACATATTCTATAACAGGTCGATTAAGTATAGGTAGGAGTTCTTTAGGGATGACCTTAGTGATAGGTAACATGCGTGTGCCAAAGCCAGCAACTGGTATAACAGCTTTTTTTGGCATATTAATCCTCCCACATCTTCTCTAAGGCTTTATTAAAGGGTTTATAGAGGGCTTCCCAATAAATTCTACTTTTGTTAAGGATTTTGTCTAAGTTTTCTAAATCCTTAGGATTCACTACTAAATTTGCCTCATAGAGGAAGGCTTGTACCCCATTCAAGCTTTCTAAATGGGGTGAAATAAAAATTATAAAGAGTTTTCTCCTTTGATCTATAGGAAGGGTCCCTAAACTCTTTTTTATCTTTTCTAATTGTTCCTTTTCTTTTATGCAGAGTATTAAATATTTCACAGTTACAGAATTGTTCAAATACAAAAGATATTCGAAATTTT
>JBKBRL010000011.1:0-9760 GCA_046292115.1 Caldimicrobium sp. | reverse complement strand
TTTTATAGTTAATGAAATAGTGCTCTTCAAAAGTGATTTATCCCCTTCAGGGCCTAAATATGAACCTATAAAAAAAATTTCCTTAAAAAGGGAATAAAAAAAGATGTAGAAGCTTTTGATAAAGGGACTTATGCAGAAGATATTTCGAAGGTTTAAAAAAAGTGTTTTGGTTTTAATTTTAGGTCTTCTTATTATTAATAAAAGTACTGCTCAAATTAATTTCAAAGGTGAGGATGGGCCCGAGAAACCTGAATATGGAGATACCCTTATCGTTGGGACTATTGCTGACGCAAGTCTTCTTGTTCCTATGTTAGCAACGGATGCTATGAGTCATATCGTAGCAGATAAAATTTTTAGAGGCATTGTAAGGTATGCACCTGATTTAAGTATCGTGGGGGATTTGGCAGAAAAGTTTGAAATTTCTAAAGATCAGAAGAGTATTACCTTTTATTTGAGAAAGGGTGTAAAATGGGAAGACGGAGTAGAGTTTACGGCAAAGGATGTGGAATTTGGATTTAAGCTTATTACTAATCCAGAGGTACCTTCCCCTTATGCTAGCGACTTTCTTGAGGTAAAGGAGTTTAAAGTATTAGATCGCTATACCTTTAGAGTGACCTATAAAAAACCCTTTGCTTTAGCTTTAGCCTCTTGGGGTAATTTGGTAGTTTTACCAAGACATCTCTTAGAAGGAAAAGACTTGAAATATATACAAAGTGTCTTTGGAAGAAAACCCCTAAGTGTTGGACCTTTTAGATTTGATAAATGGGAACCTCAGAATAGGATTCTTTTAGTTTATAATCCTAATTATTATGAAGGAAGACCCTATTTAGATAGGCTTATATATAGAGTTATTCCAGATCCCACTACACTTTTTATGGAACTTAGAGCTCGGGGAGTAGATTGGATAAGTCTAACACCACTTCAATATTTCAAGCTTAAAGAAGAGAAAAATCTTCAACAAGAGTTTCAGCTCTATAGATATTTAGCCTTTTCTTATACTTATATAGGATATAATTTGAGAGACCCTCTCTTCCAGGACAAAAGGGTTAGAAAAGCCTTATGTATGGCGATTGATAAAGAAAAGGTGGTAAAAGGTGCCCTGTTAGGGCAAGGAATTCCAGCTTATGGGCCTTACAAGCCAGATGCTTGGTTTTACAATCCAGCGATTGTGAAAAGCTGTCCTTATAATCCTGAAGAAGCAATAAGGCTCTTACGAGAAGCTGGTTTTGAAAGAGGAAGAGATGGCTTATGGTATAAAGGGAGAAGACCCTTTGAATTTACCCTTCTTACTAATCAAGGTAATTTATCTCGGCTCCTTGCAGCCCAGATTATTCAAAGAGATTTAGCTAAAATAGGGATTAAGATGCATATCAGGGTTTTAGAGTGGACTACTCTCATTCATCAATTTATTGATAAAAGGCACTTTCAAGCCGTAATTCTTGGGTGGACTACTGGACCAGACCCAGACCTTTATGATATTTTCCATTCTTCAAAAACTGAAAGCCCAGGGCTTAATTTTATTGGCTATAATAATCCAGAAGTGGACAAACTTCTTGAGGAAGGACGCTATACCTTAGATCAAGATAGGAGGAAAAAAATATATTTTAAATTACAAGAGCTCTTAGCAGAGGACCAGCCCTATACTTTTCTTTATATTCCTTATAGTTTGGAGGCTATAGATGAGCGCTTTCGTGGGATAAAGCCTGCCGCTATTGGTATCAGTTATAACATAGAAAGGTGGTGGGTCCCTCGCTCCAAACAAAGATATTTTATACCTTAAAAGGGAGAGTCCTATGCCGAAGAGGTTAATTTTTTTTGAAACTAAAGACTGGGAACAAGAAGGTTATATAAAGGAATTAAAGGGAAGACTTTTAAAGGAATTTGATGATTTAGAAGTGGAATTTTTAACAGAGGCTTTGAGAGCATCCAATGCTTCAAATTTTAGAAATGTTAATGCTATTATAATTTCGCATAATTCTCATATAACTCAAGAAGTGTTAGAGGAGATGCCATCTTTAAAATTAATTATTACAAGAACAACAGGGGTTGATCATATAGATATATTATCTTGCCAAAAAAGAGGAATTCAAGTAGCTAATGTTCCCTTATATGCTTCAATAACTGTTGCAGAGCATACCTTTGCCTTAATCTTTGCCTTAGCAAGAAAGTTAAGAAAAAATTTTGAAAAGCTTCAAAATTTTGATTTTTCTCGTACCCATCTTTTAGGAACCGATTTATATGGAAAAACCTTAGGTGTGATTGGGACAGGAAATATCGGAAGTCACCTTTGCCGGATTGGCTATGGTATTGGGATGAAAGTTTTGGCCTATGACCTTTATGAGTCCAAAGAGTTAATGGATAAATATAAAGTAGTGTATACTTCTTTGAATGAACTCCTTCAAAATTCTGATGTAATAACTATTATGGTACCCTATACGAAGAAAACTCATCATATGATTAATCTTGAAAATATAAAGTTAGTAAAAGATAATGCTATGCTAATTAATGCTGCAAGAGGGCCTGTGGTTGATACTCGTGCTTTACTCTGGGCTTTAGAGAATGGAAAGCTTCAAGGTGGAGTGGCTTTAGATGTCTTTGAAGGAGAAAGAGTCCTATTAGATAAATCTTATTTATATGAAGAGCTTCCTGCTGAGATTGCTCAAAAGGCTTTAATTACCTTATCTCTTCTTAAATATCCTAATGTTATTTTCACGCCTCATATAGCCTACTATACAAAAGAGGCAGTAGAAAGACTTATAGATTTTGTTTTAGAAGAACTTAAATCCTATTTTAAATATCATACGCTTAGGACCCATTTTGAAAGCTATTTTTAGGCTTAAAATAATCTTGAGGTAGAGTTAAGATTTTTTGTAAGACCTCATCAGGAGTAATACTTCTTAAGCAGTTATAATGACCTTTAGGACACTCTCTTTTAAAACAAGGTGAGCAATCAAGATTTAGTTTTAAAATTATTGCCCTTGGATTTAAGGGGGCAGTAAAAAGAGGGTCCGTGGAACCAAATATGGCAATTTGAGGAATTTTTAAAGCTGCTCCAAGATGCATAAGCCCTGAGTCGTTTGAGATGAGTAAATTGGAAAGAGAAAAAATTCCAGCTAAAGTGGTAATTGTAGTTTCCCCACAGAGGTTGTAAATTCCCTTTGCTTCACCTTTTATGTAATCCCCTAAAAGTTTCTCTCCTTCGCTACCTACAATTAAAATATTAAAGCCCTTTTTTACCAATTCTTGACTCAATTTTCTATAATAATCTTCAGGCCATTTCTTTGCTGGACCATAGGCAGCACCTGGAGCTATTAATATCAAGGGGGCCCTTTCTATTTCTATTCCTTTATTTTTTAAGAATTTTTGGGCTTCAAGGATTTTTTCTTCTTTTAACGGAAGTATAAGGTCCCTCTGTTTTAAAGTAAAACCTAATTTTTCAATTAAATAGAGATAGTAATCCCTTTGATGAAGCTTTTCTTTTGGTGGGTTGACTTTTTTTGTTAAAAGGAAGCCCCTTAAATCGGTAGAATAACCCATTACTTCTTTAAAGTCTGCTCGAAAGAAAAGCCAAGCTGAAGAAAAAGAATTAGTTAAAAGTAAAGCCCTTTCATTTTTATAGGGTTTTAAATTAGCTAAGTTTAATTTATTATTACCTTTGTAATAAGGAAGAATTTTTACCTGAGGAAAGTCTTCAAAAAGATTTACAAAGGTTGCTGGTCCAAAGAGAATTAATTTTTCATAGGATCTAAGATTTTCATAAACAGGGGTTGCCATAAGAGCATCCCCTAACCAATTAGGAAGACGAATTAACATAAAAAAGCCTCTTTATAACCAAGGTAGCAAAACTTGATTTTTCTAAGAAAAATTTAAATAGGTAAATTTTTTCGCCTTCTTTGCTATACACTAAATTTTGAGGAAAAAGAAGGGCGGGCCTGGGATAGGTCTTAAATACTAATCCCTTGATAAAAGTTCTTAAGTTTTTAAAATCTGAAAAACCCTCATTTTGTAAAACCTTTAAATATAAACTTTTAAGAGGTAATTTAGGAGCATCTTCAATCTGTAGTCTTGGAGATGGAAAGGGTATTTTTAAATTCTTTAGTAGGTCCATTTCCTCTGCATTAAGCCTATCATAGAAATATAATTCTCCCCAAAGAAAGGGAATTTTAAAATGGGCAAGATTTAAATAGGAGAGAACTTCTTTTAAAACCTCATTCCATAGAAAGCTTTGATAAACATTTCCTAAGAAAAATAGAAACTCCTGATCAAGCAAATGTAAAGCTCTTTTGAAGGTTCGTTGAGAGGATTTGTGCTGTATTAAAAAGGAAAGAAGATCTTTTTCCCATTTTAGTTTGGCTAAGGGCAAACACTTTTCCCATTTTCTCCAATTATTTTTAAGACATTCTCTTAATTTTTTTGAGTGAGAGATCTCATCAAAACTACTATAAGCTAAGATTAGATAAAGGGCTTTTTCAAAATTCCCCAAAATTATTTCTTTTACAGGGAAAGCTTTACATTCTTTTATAGAGGAAAAACGTTGCTCGTCAAAATAATTGGGCAAGCCATAATTTTTAACCTTTTCTATTTCCTTTTTTAAAACATCTTCCTCAATTTCCACCTCTCTTACTCTAATTTCAAAGGTATTTCCTAAGAGTTTCTCTTTATTCATAGGTTCTTTAGTTTTGCCTAAGTAGATAAGTTCAAAGTTTGTATCTTTTAAATCTTTCTTGGGACCATTTTTAATAGTGATGTATTGATAGGATATGGCTTTTTTATCTTTTAGACCTCCATAACCAAAGTGTTTTAAAGGAATACGCCATTTTTTGGCAATACTGCCTAAAGCTTCCCAGGTAGTGAGGTTCCATTTTTTTAATAAATATAAAGAAAACTCTCCATCTCCAGAAGGAGAAAGAGAGCTTACTTCAGAGACGATAAAATCTTCAGGAAGGACTTTAATTTTATAGGACACTTATTTGTTAAAAGAATCCATTAGATGTTCAGGTATATCAAAATTTGCATAAACCTGCTGAACATCATCTAAATCTTCCAAACTTTCCATCAGTTTAAGAAGACTTTGCGCAGTTCCTTCGTTATCAATTGGCACTAAACTTTTGGGTACCATAGTAATTTTGGCAGAAAGCACTTCAATTCCAGCTCCCTCTAA
Organism: Caldimicrobium sp.; assembly: GCA_046292115.1. GTDB lineage: Bacteria > Desulfobacterota > Thermodesulfobacteria > Thermodesulfobacteriales > Thermodesulfobacteriaceae > Caldimicrobium. Next base: position 4,599 of record JBKBRL010000011.1, on the reverse strand, counting down.
AGCTTCTTTAATTTTTTCAAAATCCTGTGGTGCTGTGATAACTTCTATTTCACTTTCATATTCCTTCGTGTCCTCTGCACCATATTCTAAAGCTATCTCAAAGACTTTTTCTTCCTCTTTTTTAGGAACAACGATTAGCCCTTTTTGCTCAAAAATCCAAGAAACTGCTCCAGGTTCTGCTAAGCTTCCTCCGTATTTGTTAAAAAGATGCCTAATTTCAGAGACTGTTCTTTTTCTATTATCAGTTATGGTGTTTACTAAAATGGCTACTCCTCCAGGACCATAGCCTTCAAAAATTGCCTCTTCATATTGAGTGCTTTCTTCAAGCCCCAAGGCTTTTTTAATAGCTCTTTCTATGTTTTCCTTAGGCATATTTGCTGCTCGAGCTGCTTGAATTGCTGCTCTTAGACGAGGATTTAACTCAGGGTCTCCACCGCCACCTTGTCTGACAGCTATTATTATTTCGCGAACGAGTTTGGTAAAAAGTTGCCCCCTTTTGGCGTCCTGAGCTGCTTTTTTCCTTTTTATCTGCGCCCAATGGGAATGTCCTGCCATAGTCTCCCCTCTTTTAGTATTTTAAGTTTTTTTAAAATATAGTTTACTCTTTTCTAATTTCAAGAGAGCCTATTTAGTCCTTTTAAGTGAAGCTAAAACTTGAAGCTACTTAATTCTTAACCCTATTTACTATAGCCAAAAAGTTCATAATAAGTTAAAATTGAAACAAATGTTTGAGCTTCTCTTTCTTGGCACAGCAGGGGCAAGGTATGTAGTAGCTAAGCAATTAAGAGCTTCAGGTGGTATTCTCCTGAAATCAGGTGATGATTATCTCCTTCTTGACCCAGGCCCAGGTGCCCTTATTCAATTAACCAAAAATAAAATCCCCGTTGAAAAAATTAAAACTCTCATTGTTTCACACAAACATCTTGACCATTCAGCAGACTTAAATATCCTTGTTGATGCACTTACAGAAGGTGGTTTTAAAAAAAAGGGCACCCTTTTTATTACTGAAGAGGCCCTCACTGAGGGAATTTTACTTTCTTATCTCAAAAATTGTTTAAGGGAAATAATTTTACTTAAAGAAAAAAGCTTTTACCAATCAGGTGCCTTTAAATTTTATACCACTTTACCTTTAAAACATGAGGCTGAAGTTTATGGACTGATTTTTGAGACCCCAACCTTAAAAAAACTTGGGTTTATAATAGATACAGCCTATTTTGAGGGATTAGCTGAGGAGTTTAGGGAGAGTTCCTATTTAGTGATAAATGTAGTAAGATTTGAGCCAAAACCAGGCGTGATGCATCTTTCAGTGCCAGATGTAAAATTGCTTTTAAAAACCCTTAGACCAGAACTTACTATATTAACCCACTTTGGAATGACCATGCTTAAACAAAATCCCTTTAAAATTGCTCAATCCTTATCAAGTGAGTTGGAATTAAAGGTCATGGCAGCATATGATAATATGAGGATAGAACTATGAAAATTTTGGGAGTTGACCCTGGGCTTTTGAACTTAGGATATACTTTAATTGAAGTGGAAAGAGATAAATATTCTATTTTAGATGGTAAAACTTTAAAATCTGAAAGTAGGGATCCCCTTTCAAAAAGGTTATATTATCTATATTTAAAGGTTAAAGAGATTTTAGAAATCCATAAGCCAGATATAATAGCTACAGAGGAGCCCTTAGTCAAAGCTAATCCCTTTTCATCGGTCAAATTATTTCAAGTCCAGGGGATAGTTTTACTTTTAGCTGAAGAGAAGGGTATACCAATAAAAATTTATCATCCCTCTTTTTGGAAAAAGTTTTTATGTGGTAATGGGAGTGCAACAAAAGAAGAGATTTTACATTTTTTGAGGTATGGGCTTGGGTTGGACAATTTAATGATTAAAATTCAAGACGAACATACCTGTGATGCCTTAGCTATGGCCATAGTTTGTGCCCTTGAACTAAAAAGTTAATTATTTTGAGGGAATTATGTTTTATAAACTTAAAGGGAAGTTGGAAGAAACTTTGCCTCCCAATAAGCTTATACTAAGAACGGGAGATATCTCTTGGGAAGTTTTAATCCCCTTAAATTTGATGAAGATGTTAAAAGAAAAATTCTTGGGACGGGAAATTGAGCTTTTTGTGGTCCCCTTTATCGTGAAAAATGAAAAAATAGAATTATATGGGTTTTTACAAAGGGAAGAGAGAGAATTTTTTCTACGGTTAAATGCATTATCAAAAATTGGGCCCACTCTTGCGTTAAATATTCTTTCAGTTTTTAGTCCCGAGGCATTAAGAGAAGTTATTGCAGAAAGAAAAATAGAGGAGCTCTCAAAGGTGCCTGGAATAGGATTAAAAAGGGCAGAAAAACTTTTTGTGGACCTAAAAAACCTCTTTGGAAAGCTATCTAAAAAGGGAATAACCATATCCCTTGAGAAAGAACATATTCTTTCAGAAGCTAAAGCTTGTTTATTAACTCTTGGATTTCAAAAAAAGGAAGTTGAGGAGGTACTTTTTAAAGTTTTTCAAGAAGATGATACCTTAGAAGAAGTAATAAAAAAGGCTTTAAAAGAATTAACCCCTCTCTTTAAGGAGGAGACTATTGACAAGAAGAACCTTTCTTAGGACATTAGGATTAATAACTATTGGTTTCTGGGGTGTAATAACTTTTAAAACCCTTTCACACCTCTCAAAGCCCTCCCCTAAAAAAGTTTTTATCTCCAAAAGTGAGTTAGAAAAGATAAAAGAGTTGCATCTTTTTGCAGATATAATCATAGTTAAAAAAGAACAAAAATACTTAGTTTTTTCACGTAAATGTCCTCACTTAGGATGTAAGTTGAATTATGACCCAGAGAAGGAGTTGATCGTCTGTCCCTGCCATCAAAGCAAATTTTACCTGACTGGAAAATACATAGAGGGTCCGGCAAAAAGGGATTTGCAAAAGCTTCCTTTTGAATACAATGAAGAAGGTATAAAGGTTGAAATTTCCTAAGGGTTTTATCTTTTTACCTCTTGCCTGGATAAGTGCCTCTTCCTTTATTCTTTCCCTATTCTCTGGTATAATCTTAAGCTTTCATTATTTTTACACGGAACCCCTTATAAGTGTGTTAAAAATTGAGAATTTCGTGTTTATGGGAAAATATTGGAGAGAGCTTCACTACATCTCATCACAAATAGCATTAATAGGTCTTTTTTTGCATCTCGTAGATAGTATTTATAAAAAATTTTACCTTTTGAAAAGCAAATTAGCTTGGATACTTTTAGTTTTTTCCTTTTTTTTATTACTTTTTCTTACTTTTACAGGCTATGTCATTAGGCAAGATGAGACAGGGGAGTTAGCAGGTTCTATAGCAGAAAATATTCTTCTCTCACTGCCTTTTGGAGGAGTATTTTTAAATAGGATGTTCCTTAGTATCTCAGAGGTTGGCGTGGTCAGAGTTTATAATTGGCATATTTTCTTATCCTTAGGTTTAGCCTTAGGTCTTTTTTGGGGACATTTTAAAGTAAAGTCCCTCTTCCGCTGGAGTAATTTTCCTTATTTCCTGATTATTTCTCTCTTGCCCCTTATTCTGGATTTTCCTCTTAGGGCTTATCAAGGCCTCAAAGCAAGGGGCCCCTGGTTTTTTATAGGTGCCCAGGAAATGTTAAAATTTGTTCCGCCCCTTTTAGTTTTTTTCTGGCTCCTTTTGCCTTTTTTCTTTTTAACGCTTTATGTGATAACTTCTGAAAAAGAAAAACTTATTCATCTAATTTTGGGTAGCTACCTGATGCTTTATATTTTTTTTACAATACTATTTTTTATATTTTGAACCATTAAGCTATAGATATAGTATCACTTAGTCCTTTTTAGAAAGTTAATGATTTTCAAAGAGTTGATGAGAGAGAATAAAAAAAGTGAGTTCTCTATTTAAAAAGTACTCTAAAGCAATTTGGGTTTGAAAAATTGTGGAAAGGGCATTATAAGGATTTCCTTGGTAAATTATATCAGGCAGTGCCTGAGGATAGAAATTTTGTGTTTGTCTTTTAAGATAGGATGACCAAACCCAAAGAGCTAAGAGATAAAGAAAAAGTTCATGTTTTGTTTTATCCAATTTTGTTAATTTTTCTATTACTTTAAATTTTTGTAAAACATCTTTTTCAGCTGAGGCTTTAATAAAGGCATTTAATTCTTCCAAGAGTCCAGAGTCTAAAATTTTTAGAGTTATTTCTAAGCTCCCCTGAGAGAGCTCAGCCAAACTTTGAGCCAAGGTGTCCTCCATATGATAATTTTTCATTAAATATTCTTTAATAGTTTTTATAGGAAGAGGATTAAACCGAACTATTTGAGTTCGAGAGAGAATGGTAGGCAAAATTTGAAAAGGTTTCTCTGTAATTAAGAAGAAAAGCGCATAAGGGGGTGGCTCTTCTAAGGATTTTAAAAGGGCATTACCTGCCTCTGGATTTAATTTTTCAGCGCTTTCTATAAAAATCACTTTATAAGGAGCCTCTAAAGGTCTTGTACGAAGAAAACGCTCTATAGCTCTTATGCTATCTATTCTTATGTCTCGTACTTCAGGAGCAATATAATAAATATCTGGATGAATATTTTTATCTAATTTCTGGCAGGGGAGGCATTT
>JBKBRL010000134.1:0-3280 GCA_046292115.1 Caldimicrobium sp. | reverse complement strand
ATATCTATCGTTTGGCAAGAGAACGCATGGTAGAAACTCAAATTAAAAATAGAGGTATTAAGGATAAAAAAGTTTTACAGGCTATGTTAAAAGTGCCTCGACATCTCTTTGTAGAAGAAGCCTTAAGAGATCAAGCTTATGGGGATTTCCCTTTACCTATTGGAGAGGGCCAAACCATTTCCCAGCCCTATATAGTAGCTCTTATGACAGAAGCCTTAGAATTAAAAGGTACGGAGAGGGTTCTTGAGGTAGGTACAGGTTCAGGATATCAAACAGCTATATTAGCAGAAATTGCCCTATGGGTTTACACTATTGAAAAATATCCAGTCCTTCAAGAGAGAGCAAAAAGATTGCTTTTAAAAGAATTGGGATATAAAAATATCACTTTTAAAATTGGAGATGGCAGTTTAGGTTGGAAGGAGGCTGCTCCCTTTGATGCCATTATAGTTACTGCAGCTTCTCCTCAAATTCCACCTCCTCTTATAGAACAATTAGCTGAGGGAGGTAGAATGGTTATCCCTGTGGGTGATGAATTTTCACAAATGCTTGTTAAATGTATTAAAAAAGGGGGCACCTTACATCAAAAAAATTTAGAACCTGTTAGATTTGTAAAATTAGTGGGAGCATATGGTTTTAAAGGATAGAAGAATTGCTATTATTGGTTCAGGAATTGCCGATGAAGATCTATATAATTTAGCCTATGAGGTAGGTTATCTCCTTGGAAAAGAGGGAGCTATAATTTATACAGGAGGACTGAAAGGAGTAATGGAGGCTGGAGCCAAAGGTGCAAGAGAGGCTGGAGCTATTACTGTGGGGATTTTACCAGGGGATAAAGCTCAAGAAGCCAACCCCTTTATTCTTATTCCCATTCTCACTGGGATGGGACAGGCAAGAAATGTTATTTTAGTAAAGTCTGCTGAATTTATAGTTTCTATCGGCGGTGGATATGGCACTCTCTCTGAAATTGCTCTTGCCCTAAAATTATGGAAACCCGTAATTGGTTTGAAAACCTGGGAAAATATTCCAGGTGTCCATTATGTGAACACCTCTGAAGAGGTATTATCTAAAATTTTAGATTTTTTAAGCTGAAAAAGCTTATTTAGTGTCTCAATCTCCCCTTTTGTTAAGGGTCTTATTTCACCAGGTTTTAATTTTTTTAACCTTAAAGGACCAAAGGCAATTCTTAAAAGCCTGACAACTTCCCCTGACAAGGCTTTTACCATCTTTCTTATCTCTCTTTTAATACCTTCTTTAACTGTAATTTCATAGATGTAAATTTTTCCCTGTTTTTTAATAAAATCAAAAGTTAGCGGTTTTATCCTCTTACCGTCAATTTCAATACCTTCTATTAACAGTTTTCTAATTGCCCTTTCCTCTAATTTAGTGGGAACCCAAACTCTATACGTTCTCTCAATCTCATATTTGGGATGTAAAAGCACATTAGCTAAATCACCATCGTTAGTTAAGAGAATTAATCCTTCAGAGTCTTTATCTAAGCGCCCCACAGGGAAAACTCTGTAAGGTAATTTTTCTATAAAAGGTCTAATTGTTTTTCTGTGATGAGGGTCATAAAGAGAGGTAAGATAACCTCTGGGTTTATAAAAAATATAATAAACCTTAGGGGGAACTTTTACTTCTTTACCATTAACCACCACCTTATCCTTTTCAAGATTAACCTTGTAAGAAAGGTCAAAAATGGGAGTGCCATTTACCCAAACTTTCCCTTGAAGAATTAACTCTTTATTTTTCCTTCGTGAACCAAAGCCACATAAAGCTAAAAATTTAGAAAGTCTCATCGTTAATAAAGCACAATTTCTTCACCTAATTTTGGAATAAAGATCTTTTCAGGTGGATATTTTTGTGTTAATATTTTTTTAAAAAGCTCCATCTTTTCTAATTCCCCATGAACTAAGAATATTTTTTCTACCAATTTAAGTGGTGAGAGCCATTCTAAAAGCTCCTTTTGTCCAGCATGTGATGAGAATCCATTAAGGGTATGAACTTTTGCTTTAACAGGAATTTCTTCTCCAAAAAGGTGAATTGTAGGAGCACCATCTACAATTTTTCTTCCTAATGTACCTTTTGGTTGAAAGCCAACGAAGACTAAACTGCATTCAGGGCGCCAAAGATTGTTTTTGAGGTGATGTAATATTCTTCCGCCAGTGAGTGTTCCGTTTCCTGCAATAATAATAGCTGAAGACTTAATATTATTTATAGCTTTAGATTCTTCCACGTCCTCTGTAAGATAGAGATTAGGCAAATTGAAGGGATCCTCTTTCTCAAAAATTTTGTAAGTTTCCTCATCAAAAAACTCTGGATTATCTTTAAAAATCTTTGTGGCTTTTATAGCAAGAGGGCTATCTAAAAAGATATAACAAGATGGAAGTAATCCTTTTTCATAAAATTCCCTTAAGATAAAAAGAATTTCTTGAGCCCGCTCTAAAGCAAAGGTTGGAATTAGTACATTTCCCCCGTTAGCACAGGTTTCCTTAATTACTTGTAAAAATTCTTCTTTGGTTTCTTCCATAGTTTTATGATTTCTATCAGCATAAGTAGTCTCGATACAAAGGAAATGGGCATCTGGAGGAGGCAGAGAAAAGTCTCGCACAATGGGTTTGTATTTATTTCCTAAATCCCCTGAAAAAATAATTTTTTTCTTTTCTTTTAAATCTTCTATTTCAACGAAGGCAGAACCCAATATATGTCCTGCATCTTTTAAAGTTATCTTTATTTCTTTATTAATAAATAAAGGAGCTTCATAGGTTAATTCTACTTGAAAATATTTAAAACTCTCCAAAACATCGAATTCATCATATAGAGGTGGTTTGGGGAGGTCTAATCCTAGTCTTAGTGATTTTTTATATAAAGTTTTATATGTTTCTCTCATAACTTTAGCAGCATCCATTAGCATTATTTTGGCAATTTGAAAAGTGGGTTTAGTGGCAATTACTTTACCCTTAAACCCTTCTTTCACTAAACAAGGAAACCTTCCACAATGATCTATGTGGGCATGGGTGAGGATTAGATAATCTATCTCCTTTAATTTGCATGGATAGGGAAGATAATTTTTTTCGGCTTCTAATCCTTGGAAAAGCCCACAATCAATTAAAATTTTGATATTTCTTAATTTAAGTAAAAAGGAACTACCAGTTACACCTTTTGCTGCTCCAAAAAAAGAAAGAGTTGCATTCATTGCCTTTTTAATTTATTTTAAAGTTACTGCCAATACCTGCTGAAGTGTCGTTTCTCCTTTTAGAACTTTTAAAATTCCATCTTGTCT
>JBKBRL010000133.1:0-3343 GCA_046292115.1 Caldimicrobium sp. | reverse complement strand
GTTCCAATGAATTAGAGAGACATCTACATCATACACTTTCATTATATTTTCCTGAGTAATAACTTCCTTAGGTGTCCCAGAGCAAACAACTGAACCGCTATTAATCATGACAATTTTGTCTGAAAAAAACATTGCAAGATTAGGGTCATGAAGGGTCATTATAACTGTAAGCTTTCGTTCTATAGCTAACTCCTTAATCTTTTTCAGCACATTTATCTGGTTTTTAAAATCAAGATGGCTTGTAGGCTCATCAAGAAGCATAACAGGAGTTTGCTGTGCAAGAGCTCTTGCTATAAGTGTTAACTGGCGCTCACCTCCACTAATTTTTGTATAAGGTTTATTCTTTAAGCGTTCAATACCAACCATTCTCAAAGCTTCCTCAGCTATATCAAAATCCCTTTTCCCTGGAGAAGAAAAAACTCCTAAATAGGTAGCTCTACCCGTCAAAACTACATCCAAAACTGAATAGGGAAAAGGTGGCTCATGCTCCTGAGGAACGACAGAAAATATTCTTGCCCTCTCTCTAAGGGAAAATTTTTCAACTGCCATTCCATCAAAATAAATTTCTCCTTTATAATATTTCCACACACCCGCAATACACTTAAACAGCGTTGTTTTGCCACATCCATTTGGTCCCAAAATAGTAGTTATACTTCCCTTTTCTGCATCAAAACTAATCCCCTTTAGTGTATCTTCCTTTGCTTCCTTATGTCTAAAATATAATCCCTTAACACTGAGCATTACTTACTCCAGGCCTCTTTGTTGCCATACTTCATAACATAGACGAAAAATGGAGCTCCCGCTAAAGCAGTAATTATTCCCACTGGAATATCAAAGCTTGTAAGAGTTCTTGAAACAGTATCTGCTGCGATCATAAAAGCTGCACCTGCTGAGAGACTTAAAGGAATAAGACTTTTATGATCTGGTCCTGTAAGCATCCTAACCAAATGAGGAACGATAAGGCCAACCCACCCAATAATTCCACATAAAGATGTAGCTATAGCAACTGTAAATGTGGAAAACCCAATAAATAGCAACCTCTCCCGCTTAATGTTTATCCCAAGCGTCTTTGCTTCCTCATCCCCCATACTTATCACATTTAGCCTCCACCTCATAAGAAAGATAGGCACAACTCCTGCTAAAACCCCTATTGATGCTACCTTAACAGAATCCCAATCTGCAAGTCTAAAACTTCCCATAAGCCAGTAAACAATACTTTGTAATCTATGGGGATCAACAAGAAATTTTATAATGGAGACCAGCGCTGTAAAAAACGCAGATACAATTACTCCTGCTAAAATCAAGGGAAGCCGTGAAACTTCACCTTGCACTCTTGCCACTCCATAAGCAATCATCACAGCAACTATGGCAAATACAAAGGCTGTAAATTGAATTGGTAAGAAGCTTAAAAATCCTACAGTTATAGCACATCCAAAGGCTGCACCTGCTGATATCCCAAGAATATAGGGGTCTACAAGGGGGTTCCGAAATATGCCCTGAAGTGTTGCTCCAGCACAAGAAAGTGCTGCACCAACAAGTCCTGCAAGCAATACCCTCGGAAGCCTTATATCAATAATGATGGACCTCTCTGTAGTATCTCCTATATCAAAAAAATGTATAACCTCATTTATGAGAATTTTGAGAACCCCAAGAAAATCTACATCATATGCTCCAAAAAATAGCGAAATCCAAGCTACAAAAAAAGGAGAAAAAAAAATAACTATTTCTTTCAATTTTTTCATAAATACCTTTAACGATCTATTTCAATTTTTCCTTGGTATTATTAATCCATAGCCATAATCTGTCCTAATTTCCTTCATATTGTTTCACTTTATAGTAAGAAATTCCAAAAACTTCCCTATAAAAATCATCAGCTACTTTCTCAAAATCAATATCTTTAAATTGTTCAGGATAGATCTTCATTGCCATATAAAGGGCAATAACAGCAACTCGTGGTGACCATGTAGACCATTTTGGCAACTTATAAATTCTTTTGTTTTTCACTGCATTTACCAATTTCCATTGAGAATTCTTATACAACCATCCCTCATCATAATTAGCATTACCCCAGATAAAAATTACATCGGGATTCCACTGTATAATTTTTTCTACGGAAACATCCACATAGTTCCCACTTACTTCCTCAGCAGGATTTATCCCACCTGCTAATTTTAATACATCATTTCCAACCCCATATTTAGCTACAACTCTTGTTGGTGAACCCATAAGATAAATTACCCTTTTCCTCTTTTCTTCTGGTATTTTATCAACCCTTTCTCTGATTAATTTAAATACCATCTCCATCTTAAGAATTACTCTCTCTGCCCTTTTTTCCTTTCCAAAAAATTTTCCATGTAACCTTAAAACTTCATAGAGCTCTTCAAGGCTCTCTGGATGGACAGCAAAAACTGTAAGGCCTCTATTTTCAAGAAATCTGATGGTATTCGGATAGTAGGTCCAAGTAATAATTAAATCAGGCTCAAGTTTTAAGACTGCCTCTACATTTAAATCACTCCCAGACCCAACCTGAGTCCTCTTCAAATAGGGCTTTTCTTTAATTAAAGCTTTGTATACATCACATTCCTCTTGGGTAAACCTTGATACTCCCACAACTTGATCCCAAAGATTTAGCGCTGGTATCAACTCCCCAGTTATCACAATTACAGCCTTTTTCACCGGAACATTAACTGAAACCTTCCTTCCCAATTTATCAGTAAAAGAAAGGGTAGAGGTATAGGCTACCTCTACCATTAAGAAAAGGGCAATTAACGCTAAAACTTTAGTGTAAGCTCTCCAAACCATGACCTACCCGGTGCCTTGTAATACTCAAAATACTGCCGATTAAAAATATTATTTACAGAAAATGATAGAGATGCATTCTTTGTTACCCTATAAGAAATCTTAGCATCAGCTACAAAATATGGATCATAAGAGGTATAAACACTATTCACACGATCTCTATTATCATCTGTACCATATCTCTTACTTACATAACGACCTATTAATGAGGCAGAAAACGGTCCCCTTTCAAACTCTACCCCCACATTAAACATCCTTTCAGGTACAAACTTCAATTTTTTACCCTCTAATTCAGGTTTTGCTTCATTCTTCCTTATTTTTGCGTTAGTATAGGTAAAATTTGCAAAAAACCTAAGCTGCCTCCATAGCCATTGTTCTGCCTCTAACTCAAAACCTTTACTTACTGCCTTTCCCACATTTATACGCAGCTCATAATTGTCTTTCACTTTTTGGCTATAAATAAGATCATTTAGATTATTTCTAAAATAAATAGCCTTAAGTTTAGCACCCTTCCATAAACCTTGTTCTATTCCTACATCCCAGG
>JBKBRL010000132.1:0-3352 GCA_046292115.1 Caldimicrobium sp. | reverse complement strand
TCAAACCATTCTTTCATAAGATAAATGACAGGATATGAGGTATTGGGATCAAATTCTGTTGAATTAGCGTCTTTCCATCCAAGCACATTTCTTGCAAATTCTATTACTGCTAATTGCATACCAAGACAGATTCCAAAATAGGGAATTTTATTTTCACGAGCATATTGAATAGCAAGTATCTTCCCTTCTATCCCTCTAATACCAAACCCACCCGGTACAAGGATCCCCTCTACCCCTTGAAAGGCTTCTTTTACATTATCAGGTGTTAATTCGTCAGACAAAATGTATTTCAAATTTACCTTCAAATTATTAACTATGCCACCGTGGGTTAGAGCTTCATTTAATGATTTATAAGAATCCTTTAAATTGACATATTTCCCGACAATAGCAATTGTTACTTCATCCTTTGGCTGTTTAAATCTTCTTACTAATTCCTGCCAAGGAGTTAAGTCAGGCTCCCTTGTCCAAATATTTAGTTTTTCCACAATTTTTTCATCTAAACCTTCTTGATGAAAAATGAGAGGAATTTCATATACACAATCCACATCTTTAGCGGTAATTACTGCATCCTCATCTACATTACAGAAAAGGGCTATTTTTCTTTTAATATCTGCAGGTAGAAATCTATCTGTCCGACAAAGTAAAATATCTGGTTGAATTCCTATGGCTCGCAATTCCTTCACACTATGCTGAGTTGGCTTTGTTTTTAATTCACCTGCAGTTTTAATATAAGGTACATAGGTTAAATGAATATAAAGAGTATTTTCTTTCCCAAGGTCATAACCCAGTTGTCTTATTGCCTCAAGAAAGGGTAAACTCTCAATATCTCCTACTGTTCCTCCAATTTCAACAATAGCTACATCAACTGTCTTCCCAGCAAGTTCAAGAATTGCAGATTTAATTTCATCAGTTACATGAGGTATGATTTGCACCGTTCCTCCTAAATATATACCTTTCCTTTCTTTTGTTATAACTGAGTAGTAAATCTTTCCAGAGGTATAATTATTTTTTGCAGACATTTGAGCAGAGGTAAATCTTTCATAATGCCCTAAATCTAAATCAGTTTCTGCACCATCCTCCGTCACATATACCTCACCGTGTTGAAAAGGGTTCATTGTCCCTGGATCTACATTGATATAAGGATCCAGTTTCTGAAAGGTCACTCTTAATCCCCTTGCTTCTAAAAGGGCTCCAATTGAGGCTGCTGCTAAACCCTTACCCAAGGAAGATAATACACCCCCTGTGATAAAAATAAATTTAGTATGTAATCTTTTTCTCTTTTTCATTACTATCCTCCTCTATTATAAATTACAGAAATAATCTTTACTATCTTAATCTCCAAAACTAACTCAGATAAATCCATTCTCGAGGGAAAGTTGTTAATCTTCTTAAACCTTTCTTTGTAACTAAGAAGGTATCTTCTAAACCTACGACACCAAGCCAAGGGAGATGAAATTTAGGCTCAAGAGCTATAACCATATTTTCTTCTAAAGGTTTTTTATTGAGAGGCGCCAAAACAGGTGGTTCATCTATCTCAAGCCCTACTCCGTGTCCAATAAATTTAAGTTTTTCTCCGTGCCTCATAAAATATTCCTTAACTCCATGCTTTGCTGCGATAGCTTCTGCACAAAAATAGAGTTCTTCGGCAGGTATTCCCGGTTTTCCAATTTTTTCCAATTCCTTTAAAATCTCAAGAGTGATACTAAAAAAGTGCTCTGCATCTTTACACCTTCCAAAACTTGCCATCCTGGTTTGATCTACATAATAGCCTTTATAAAATCCACTAAAATCAATTAATATAGGTTCACCTTTTTTCAATCTTTTAAAAGACGCTCCTCCAGGGAATCCCTCAACACCTTTTCCACCTTCTCCTGTGGGATAGGGAATAGCAAAAAGTCCTTCCTTACCGGAGATAAGATATCCATAGGACAACTCAAATTTATTAGTAGAACGAGTATAGCCTGGATGTCCTAATTCTCGCAAAGACAACTCTAAGAGTGCACTGGCAGTTATTTCTTTCATACCTAATTTAAATAACTTTATGCACTTTTTCAAAGCTAAGGATAAATTTTTGGCAGCTCTTTTCATACAATTTATTTCAAAAGAGCTCTTTTTCATCCTACATTCCCAAACCAAATCATCAAGGTTAATTAGCTCAAAAGAAGAAAGCAATTTTTCTAATTTTTTCCCTTCTTCAAAGCTAAAGGCTCTAAAATCTATCCCAATTCTTTTAAGGCCTTTTTTGGCAAGAATGTCTGGAAGTATTTTCAAAGACTCTAAGGGAAACACAGAAAGAAAAGAACTCTCCTTAGCGGCACCATAAGGTCTTTTCACATATAATTCTATTTCTTCCTCACCAATAAAAAGGACACCCTTTATAAAATGCGAGGTAAAATAAAAAATGTTAATTGGTGAAAAAAGAAGAGCTCCCTTTATATCTTTTTCTTGTAGAAATTTTTGAAAGGACTTAAGCCTATGCTCAATTTCTTCTTGTAGCATTCTCTTGAGAAGTCTTCCTTTCCTGTAAAAGTTTAGCAATTTTTAAAACGGTCTCTGCATAGGGCTCACTGATATTATACTTCATTATTATTCTCTTTTTGTACTCCCAGGGAGCATTTAACTTGTAGCCTTCTTCTTTAAGATAATTGGCAATACTTGCTAAGGCATCAGGTAGAGAATATAAATCTACTTTACCGTCTCCATCCCAGTCGTACCCATAAATAATAAAACTTCTTGGAACAAATTGGGGATACCCAAAGGCTCCAAATATAGAACCCTTTATGGAAAAGGGATCCCAGTTATTACGATAACTTATTTCAATAAAATATAAAAGCTCTCTATAAGCCCAATCAGCTCTCCTCTTCCATCTATTTCTTATGGTTTCATTATTTAAATCAACTTCACTATTATCCCCAATGAACTTCCTAAAAAGGGGTTCTTCTCCTGAAAGCGCTAAACTAAAAAAGGTATTAAAAACAAGATGTTCTCCTGTTTTTCTCCCAAGGTCCGTTTCCACTAAAAAAATAGCCACAATAACCTCCTTCTCCACTCCAAATTTTTCCTCAAGTTGCAAAAGAAAATCCTTATTTTCTTCTAAAAATCTTTTTGCTCGAAGGATTCTATTTTCCTCTAAAAATTGATGGTAGGGAAGTTTAGCCTCCCTCCAAGTGAGACTTCTAATCATTAACTCTGGTTTATAAAAAATTTCTTTTCGCGAAAAAAGTTCACATAGATAGCTTTCAGGTATCTTTTCTTTTAGATCGTTTTTTACTCGTTCAAATAAACTTCTTACATAGGGTTTTACATCTTGAGAAAAATTCTTAATACATTCATCCTTATCTCCTTCACTAAG
>JBKBRL010000131.1:0-3385 GCA_046292115.1 Caldimicrobium sp. | reverse complement strand
CTTTAGGAGCATTTAAGGCAAGAAGATTTGATTGTTACGCTATTCCCTTTATAGTATCGCTAATTTCTCTAATTTTGTCCATAGAAGATACTAACTGTTCTGTTTCTTTAAATTGTTCTTCAGAGGAATTCATAAGGGCTTTGGCACGATTTGCCGTTTCCTTAGTTTTTTTAGAAATTTCAGAAATGGCAACCTTCATTTCTTCTGTTCCCTGTAAACCTTCAGATGAAAGATTAGTTATTCTATTCCCTACCTCAGAAACATTTTCTACAAGACCTTTGATATTCTTTTAAATAGGCTCAAAATTTTTTAATCACCTTTTCTTCATTTTCAACACCTTCATATATAGCTGAACTTGAAATTTTAATACTATTCAATCAATTGAGAAAAACTTCTCTGGAGAACAGATACTGCTTGAACAATTGTTATGAACTCTTCAAAAATATTTTTTACCTCGAAATTTTCAGAAAATTTATGATATAAACATTAAAGTCCCGTCACCTTCTTTGGCAAATAAAGAGGTTAGTTCATCACCAAGGGATTTCATTTCATTGGAGAGGGCATCAATTTTAGGAACATAGGTAGGATCACATGTAGCTAAAAATTTGTCCACTAAGGCTAAAAAAGCTTTTATATTTATTTTTAAGTTTGGTGAAGACTTGCTCTAATTTTTTTTATCTTAAACCGCTTTTACTGACTTGGCCCCATTTCCCCCCTTTTTTTCTAAAGCTAAAAGTCCTTCTTAGTATTTCTATTTGTTAATCTCTATTCTCTCTATATACTCCCTTCTTTTTTTATCTACACATGTTTCTTTGTAATAAATTCCTATGTTTTTCGTTATAGCTATGTGATTTGCACTACTCCAAAAACCTGAAATGTTAACTGAAGTATTATAATCTCTTACGTGTTTTATTTGATAACTTAAAAAAGCTACAAAGTTAATTATGAGTAAAAATAGAATACCAAAGCTTAGACTTAATCTAAATAAAATAGACTTTTTACGCATCTTTACCCTTTATAGTGAAAGGAAATGTTTATTAAAATTAATAAGAAAGATATACTGAGAATTATAAAAAAAGTCAAGATTTATAAATTAAATAAATTAAAAAGGTTAAAACTTCATCAAAAAGTTTACAAATTCTATTTAGGGTGAATTGATTTAGAGACTTTATTCTATAATTAATAAACTTTTTTGTGATTTTTAGTTTTGCACCCACAAAATTGGTAGCCGCAACCTTTAGGTTGCATCCATTTATGTCATTTATACGCAGGCTAAAGCCTGCGGCTACCATACCTACTATACATAAACTATGAGAATAAATTCAGGAGGTCTAAATATGCTTAATCCTATAAATTTTATAAAAAGTTTGCAAATCTTATGTGGTAAGATTTAACTTAAGAAATATATTTTGATTAATAAACTTGCTTTCTTTGCTTTTAGTGTTATTTGCTGTTACCTTTATCTGTGTCTTTTATTGTTTCTTTCTTCGTTTCTTTTTTTTCTTTTCTTGCGTAGTCTGTTACATACCACCCTGTTCCTTTTAAAATAAACCCAGTCTGGCCAATCAGTCTCACCAACTCTCCACCACATTTATCACATACTTTTAAAGGTTCTTCAGTGATACGTTGCCATACTTCAAAATTATGACCACATTTCAGGCAAGAATATTCATATATAGCCATAACTCCCTCCTTTTTAACTAAAAAATTATTGAAACAGTTAAGAATTATGAAAAAAGATTTGACTATAATATAAATCACGAAGTTAAAAATTAAAGAGGGTTAGAGGTATTTCCTTTTGGGTATGAACCAAGCCAGACTACTTGAAGACAATATTTTTGCATCTCATCTATAGTTGCGCTTACCAAAGGGTCCTTAATATGTCCTTCGCAATCTAAAAAAAAGATATATTTCCAAGGTTCATTTTTAGAAGGTCTACTTTCTATTTTTGTGAGGTTTATTTTTCTTATTGCAAAGCACTTTAAGACATCGTATAAAGCCCCTGGACGATCGGTAACGCTAAAGATTAATGAAGTTTTATCTTGTCCTGTTGGGGCTACTTCAGTTTTTCCGATTATCCAAAAACGCGTAGAATTGCCCTTAATGTCTTCTATATTTTTTGCCACTATTTGTAAATGATAAAGTTTTGCAGCCATAAGACTTGCAATAGCTGCAACATTTTCATCTACGGCAGCCCATTTTGCTGCCAATGCCGTTGATGAAACTGCTTCAACGGGCACAGAGGGTAATTTTTTCCTCAACCATTTTTTACATTGGGCAATGGCTTGAGGATGGGACAGAATTTTTTTTATGTCTTCCAGCCTACCTGTTAGGTTCATTAAATGGTGAGAAATTTGTTCATAAATCTCACCGCAAACTTTAAGACCATATTCATAGATAGCATCTAAAGTTGTAGCCACTACTCCTTCAATAGAATTTTCAATGGGAACGACCCCGTAATGAACTCTTTCAGAGCTAACTTCTTCAAATACATCCATAATAGTCTCCACAGGAATAAAATGAGCGGAGGTGCCGAAATAATGCTGTGCAGCAATATGGCTAAAAGTAGCTTCAGGACCTAAAAAGGCTACTTTAATCCGTTCTTGAGAAGCTCTACAGGCTTTAATAATTTCAGAATAAATAACCTTTAATGTTTCTTCAGGAAAGATTCCTTGGTTTAGGTCTAAAATTCTTCTAATAATTTGCTTTTCTCGTTCTAAATCAAAAGCTTGAAACTTCTTTTTTTCTTTTATACTTCCTATTTCTTGGGCTATTTTTAGCCTCTCCTTTAAAAGAGAAATTATTTCTTTATCAATTTCATCAATCTTTTTTCTAAGTTCGATTAATCTCCTTTCCATAATTATTAAAATTTAAATCTTTTCTTATAAATTGCAATGAGTAAATAATGAGTAAACTTTAATAAGAATATTTCAGAATTTAAGAATTAGTGACGCGTAGATTGGTGCAAAAGGAGCCAACTCTCAAATAGTCCTGAATGAAATCTTTTTCTTAAAAAATCTTGCATTAATATAATTAAAAAAGAAAATCTCAATTTTATCTTTATAGCTGAAAGATGAATTTGGAAAAAGATTGGGAAAAGGTCTTAGGGCTTGATCTTGCAGGAAGTCTTAAAAATAAAACGGGTTATGCCTATTTTAAAAAGGGGAATTTTTATGTGGGATACCTTTACGAAGATGATGAGATTCTTCACTTATGTCAAAATTTTCAAATTGTAATGATAGATGCCCCTTTATCCTTACCTGCAGACAGAAGATCTATAGAAGATCGTGGATCTCATTTGAGAGAGTGTGATAAATTACTTCTAAAAAGGGGCCACAAATTCTTTCCGATTACTCTTGGACCAATGAGAAAATTGACAGAAAGG
>JBKBRL010000130.1:0-3401 GCA_046292115.1 Caldimicrobium sp. | reverse complement strand
TTTAAATTGTGCTAATTCTTGTCTCATAGTTCTACTCCTTTACACCAAAAATTTCATAAGCAAATTTAGGTTTTCCCTTTATAAAACTATAGGTTCTATCAAAGATTTCTTCAAAATCTTCTACAGTAACATCCCTACCACCTAATCCACCAATGAGGTTTAAAACCTTGGGTCTTTTATTTGATTGATAAAGAATTGAGCGCACTTCGATTCCAACAGGACCCCCAGAGGCACCAAAACTTAAGGCACGATCAAAAACACATACTGCTTTAACCTTACCAAGAGCCTTTAAGAAATCTTGGGTTGGGAAGGGTCTCCAAAGTCTTATTCTGATAATGCCAACTTTTTTCCCTTTTTCTCTAAGGGAGTCCACTGCATTCATTGCTGTTTCTGCTAAGCTACCCATAAGCACTAAAGCTACTTCTGCATCTTCCATCTTATAAGTTTCAATAGGTTGATACCTTCTACCAGAAATTTTTTCAAAGTCTCTCCAAGCTTGAACGATAATTTTATAACTGGCTTTGAAGGCCTCATCTTGAGCTTTTTTTGCTTCTGTATAAATTTCTGGAACTCCTATTGCTCCCATAGTAATTGGCTTTTTAGGGTCAAGTTTATATTTCATTTTTAATGGAGGTAAATATTTATCAACCTGTTCATCCTCTAAGAACTCAATAGGTTCTACTACATGTGAAACTATAAAACCATCTAAATTTACTGCCACAGGCAATAAGGTTTTTTCTGCAACCTTATAGGCATGATAAACTAAATCAACAGCCTCTTGTCCATTTTCTGCAAAGGTCTGAATCCACCCAGAATCTCTCATAGTCATTACATCACCATGGTCGTTCCAAATGCTTATTGGAGCTGAAATAGATCTATTAGCAACAACCATAACTATAGGGAGACGAAAGGCTGAAGCAATAAATAAGTTTTCATACATAAATAGCAATCCTTGAGAGGAAGTAGAAGTAAAAGTTCTTGCGCCTGTTGCTGCGGCTCCAATACACGCACTCAAAGCTGCATGTTCTGATTCAACAGGAATATACTCTGCCTTTAATTCACCATTATTGACCATATCGGCTAAATGTTCCACAATATGTGTTTGAGGAGTTATTGGATAAGCTGAAATTACATCTACTTTGCATTGACCAACCGCTTCTGCTACTGCGATAGAAACTTCTTTAGCTACCCTTTTACCCATCTTATGCCTCCTCTAAAACCATGGTAATAGCCCCTTTAGGGCAAATATTGGCGCATATTCCACATCCCTTACAATAATTTAAATTACAAATAAAATATCCTTCATCATTTTCTTCATAAGCTGGCTCTGGGCATAAAAGATAACACTGACCACATTTGATACATTTTTCTTTGTCCAAAACAGGCCTATGGGATCTCCAATCTCCTGTTTTAAATTTGACTGAGTTTCCAGGTTCAACGATATACATTCCTATAGCTAAATCTTTCCAACTCATTAATCCTTGATCCTTAGGCATAGCTCACTCCTTATTAATATATTTTAGTTTCCTCGATTGCTCTGTGAAGAGCTTTTATATTCTTTTCAGCAAGTCTACCAAATCGATGTTTTAGCGCTTCTTCCATATAAACTGGATCAATTAAACCTGTAGCTTTAATAAAAGCTCCTAGCATTGTAGTATTTGTAATGGGTACACCCAATTCTTCTATGGCAATTTTAGTTGCATCAACTAAAGCCAACTTACCTTTATAGCCCTTAAGCATTGCCCTTACTTCCTCTTCACTAAGGGAACTATTAAGAATAGCTATACCACCTTCCTTAAGTCCTGCAGTAACATTAATAATCTTTGGTAAAGAAGCATCCAAAACTAAAATAATATCTGGATGATAAATTTTTTCGCGTGTTCTGATCTTTTTATCGCTAATCCTTGCAAAAGCTTGTACTGGTGCTCCTCTTCTTTCTGGTCCAAAACTGGGAAATGCTTGAGCGTATTTACCTTGACTAATAGCTGCAATAGCAATTAGTTCTGCAGAAGTTACTCCACCTTGCCCTCCTCGTCCATGTAATCTTATCTCTATCATAGACTACTCCCCTTATGAAAATTTTTTGTAGTAAAGCACGAAAAATTTTTTTAGAAAATCAATAGTTAAATTTTTCACATATAGATTTTTTAGAAGTTCTGTTAATTTTTATTGTAGAGGACTTGTTGGTATAATTTTATTAAATTTTTTTTCTGATTCATAAATAATAGTCCATAAGTTTTTTTAAAATCAAAAAATTTTGGAAATAAACTAATAGATATCTTTAAAATCAGGCTTTATCAGTGTTAAAAAAGTGTTGATAAATTTTAAAATAAGATTTAATTTTAAATTATGGCAACACTTAGTAAGATTCTTGATGAGATACAAAGTTATCTTCCTGGTGCTAATACAAGACTTGTCGAAAAAGCCTTTGCGTGGGCTGCTAAATATCATGATGGTCAAATAAGAAAATCAGGTGAGCCATATTTATCTCATCCATTAGAGGTAGCTTATATTTTAGCTAAAATGAAGCTGGATTTACCTACAATTGCTGCTGGATTTTTACATGATTTGGTAGAGGATTGTCAAATTCCTTTAGAAACTATTAAAAAAGAATTTGGTGATGATGTAGCCTTTATTGTAGAAGGTGTAACTAAATTTAAAAATCTTCCTCGCTCTGTTGATAAAATTACCAAACAAGCTGAAAATCTGCGAAAAATAATTCTTGCCATGGCTAAAGATTTGCGGGTAATTTTAGTTAAACTGGCTGATCGTCTCCATAATATGAGGACTTTAGATTCTATGCCTGAACACAAAAAGATATATATTGCACAGGAAACATTAGAAATCTATGCTCCTCTCGCAGGTAGGTTAGGTATTGATTGGATTAAATCAGAATTAGAGGATTTGTCATTTAAATATCTTTACCCTGTAGACTATGAAAAGTTAAAAAAAGAAGTAGAAAAGAGAGTTAAGGCAGCTTCTGAATTTGTTGAAAAAGTTAAGTCAATTCTTTTGAAACTTTTAAAGGAAAATGGGATTGATGGAAAAGTCTTAGGGAGAGTAAAACATCTTTATAGTGTTTATAGAAAACTTCAAAAATATAATCTTACAATTAATGACTTAGATCAAATTTATGACCTTATAGGTTTTAGAATTATAGTAAACACAGTGGAGGAATGTTACAAAACTTTGGGTATTGTGCATGGAAAATGGCCACCAATACCTGGTAGATTTAAAGATTATATAAGCCTACCTAAGCCCAATATGTATCAAAGTTTACATACAACAGTTGTGGGTCCTCTTGGAAAAAAAATTGAAATCCAAATAAGAACAGAGTATATGGATAAAATAGCCAATGAAGGAATAGCGGCACATTTTCTTTATAAGGAAGGTTCTGTAAT
>JBKBRL010000129.1:0-3410 GCA_046292115.1 Caldimicrobium sp. | reverse complement strand
AGTATGGTTCTGCTCAAGGACAGTAAAATTAAAACCCAGTTGGGGTTTATTTTCTTGCTTTTTTCTCTTTAAGTAGTTTCTTTAGAAGATAGAGCGTTGCAAAAAGCCATAAAAAAGGCCTAATTAAAACAAGATATACGATAAAAATGAAAATGGCAAAAATGGAATTAAGAAAATTATTGCGAAAATGTATTGGAAGACACTGTTTTCCATAAAAATAGACTTACCCCTTTAATATAGTTTACCAAATCTTTTTAAAGAAGAAGAAAAAATTTTACCACTATCTCTTTTAATTTTAAAGATATCAAGTATATTTTTAAAAATGATATATCTCTATGAGATCTTTTTAAAAGATCAGTCTCTAATTGTTCTTATTTTTCTCTGTGGTTTATTTACTTTATTTTTAACAGGTTTGGGGAGTACAGGTATTTTCTTTTTCCCATCAATCAATCCAAAGATTTTTTCGCTTTCTTTAGGGTTTGCAGGTGGAATTATGATAGCTGCAAGTATTTGGTCTCTTCTAATTCCAGCCTTAGAAATAAGCAAATTTTTTTACACCTTAGCCTTTATCCCTATTTCGATAGGTTTTACTCTTGGGTTAGCTCTACTAAGAGTCCTCGATATGATTATTCCCCATCTGCATTTAGGCACAAACTCTAAGGAGCAAGAAGGTCTTAAAATTCATCTGAGAAAGGTAGTACTAATCTATTTAGCTATTACATTACATAACATCCCAGAAGGAATTGCCATTGGTGTTTCCTTAGGCAGTGCATCTGAGAATATGGAGTTTATCTATTCAGGACTAAATTTAGTCTTAGGAATAGGAATTCAAAATATTCCTGAGGGATTGGCCTTAGCTTTTGCCTTAAGGCAAACAGGCCTTTCTTCTGTTAATTCCTTTCTCCTTAGCTTTCTTTCAGCTATTGTAGAACCAATTTTTGCAGTACTTAGTGGACTTACAATATACATTTCTAAGTTTTTATTACCTTATTTTTTAAGCCTTGCTGCTGGAGCCATGATTTTTGTAACTATCGAAGAACTTTTACCAGAAGCCCAAAAATTTGGTAATTCAGATTTAGCAAGTTTAGGTTTTGGAGGTGGCTTTCTTACGATGATGATACTTGATACCTATTTTAGTTAAAAATTTTAACAAAAATGACCAATTTAATTAAAACAAAACAATTTATTTTAGAACGCTTTAAAGAGGAAAGTGGAGGTTTTGGAGCTACACCACTATTGCCTGCCACCCTTGAAGATACCTATTTCGGAACAAAAGCTCTATTTTTCAGCGACCCTATTGCTTTAAATAATCTATCTTCTAAAATCCTAAAGTATCTCAACAACTTTAATGAAAATCTTATTGATCCCTTAGCTTTATACAGAATTATTAAAATTTGTAAATTTTTGGGAAAACCGCCACCGCAACATATAATGGAAATGTTTATTAATATTATACAAAATTTCAATAAATTAATAAGCAATAATAAGAGATTATTTGCCTTTTGGTATTTAAGTATAGAATTTAATATTCAAGATCTTAAAAACAGCATTCTACATTTTTTATCAGAAGCATCTTTTAAAACTCTTGAAGATCTTTATTATTTAGGTCAAATAATTAGTGAATTGTGGATGAAATATGAGAATTTTATTATAGAGAGTCAGAATGGAGATGGCGGGTTTGGTTTTTATCCTAAAACGACTTCCTATCTTGAAAATACTTATTATGCAGTAAAAATGTTAAAGGAGATAAAAAGGTTAAAAGGAAAAATTGCTTCTAAAGTTTTAGAGTTTCTTAAAGGCTGTGAGAATAGTGATGGTGGATACAGCAGAAAGCCTGTGGGAATTTCTTATTTAGAAACAACTGCTTTAGCCCTTGAAAGTTTAAATATTTTAGCAAAATCGGGGTGAGAGGATTTGAACCTCCGACCCCTGGCTCCCGAAGCCAGCGCTCTACCAGGCTGAGCTACACCCCGATCTTTATTCTTCATTAATTATAACTCATATCTTCACATAAAACAATTTTCAAACAAACAAATTAATTTTTTAGTTATAAGCTCCAAGAATTTTACTAAATTTTATTGACAACTTATAAAAGGGCTTTACAATATAAAATATGAGAAAAGCTCTAATAATTTTCTATTCTTTTCCATTAATTACCCTCACTTTACTTATGATGGTATCTCTTTATACCTTTAAAGGGCAAAAGGAAATCTCTGCCGAAGATTTTAAATGTTTAAAATGCCATAAAGGGAAGGACAGTCTTGAAAAATATGTACAAGAGAAAAAGATAACCACTGGCGCTCAATTAAGAGACCTTATCAGAAAGGGACCCAAGGCAGGTTTACATATAACTTCTTCTGATGAAGACATTGATAAAGCTATAAAATATTTAAATTTGCCTTAAAAAAATTTGCCAAAAAATAAAGTAATTTCAGCAGACTCCGTTATATCTCTTTTTCAAAAATCTAAAAAAGCTCTTCTTTTAAGGGAAATATATCATTTATTGGGAATTCCTAAAGAAAAGCGTGAAGAAGTGAGAAAAATTATAAAAGATTTAGTTAAAGAAGGACGATTAGTACAGATCAGAAAGAGGCGTTTTGCTCTGCCTGAAAGAGTTTCAGTCCTTAAAGGTAGACTGAGAGTTCATCCTGATGGTTTTGGTTTTGTTGAAACGGAGGATAATAAAACTGTTTTCATACCTCCAAGAAGACTTGGCAAAGCTTTTGATGGAGATATTGTCCTTGTAAGAATAGAGAGAACAACAAGAAAAGGACCTGAAGGTAGTATTATTTCCGTTCTTGAACGACAAAGAACACATATCGTAGGTTATTTAGTGAAAAAAAATAAATTTTATTTTGTTGAGCCTGAAGATAGAAGACTTCCTTTTATCATTTTTATTCCTAAAAAAAGAAGAAATAAAGCCAAGGAAGGCCATTTAGTTATTTCAAAAATAATCGAGCCTCGTTCTGAGTTTGGCGTCCCGGTAGGGGAGATTATAAAAGACCTGGGCGATCCTAATGAGTTAGCTCCCCACTGCTATGCCACGATTATTAATTACAATCTACCTCAAGACTTTTCAGAACAAGTGCAAAAAGAACTGAATAAATTGCCTGATGATGTTTCTGAAAAAGATTTCAAAGGAAGAGTTGATTTAAGAAGACTTTTATTTGTTACTATTGATGGAGAAACAGCAAGAGATTTTGATGATGCTATTTATGTTAAAAAAACGAAACAGGGCTATAAGTTATGGGTGGCAATTGCTGATGTTAGTCACTATGTAAAGAAAAAAACTCCTTTAGATGAAGAGGCTTATTTAAGAGGCACAAGTGTCTATTTTCCCATAATGGTTATTCCCATGTTTCCCCCAAAGCTTTCTAATCACCTTTGTAGCTTAAATCCCTTAGTTGATA
>JBKBRL010000128.1:0-3416 GCA_046292115.1 Caldimicrobium sp. | reverse complement strand
TAAGGCATCCAGAAATTTAATTCTTTTATATGGAGGGGTAAAATCTATCATCTGACCTTGATATCCAATTTTAGGTGAACCTTTTATATCTAAAGCCAAACCATAAAAGAGTTCCTCTGTCCTTTTAATAAGGTCTTCGTAAGTAGCAAAGGCTTCATAAAATTCTAACATTGTAAACTCAGGGTTATGCCTACTTGATACCCCTTCATTCCTAAAGTTTCTATTTAATTCAAAAACTTTTTCAAAGCCCCCTACGATTAGTCTTTTTAGATATAACTCTGGAGCAATTCGTAAATATAAATTCATCTCCAAGGCATTGTGATAGGTAATAAATGGCTTAGCAGCTGCACCGCCAACTATAGGATGCATCATAGGTGTTTCCACTTCTAAAAACCCTTCTGAAATAAAATAATTCCGTATATATTGAATTATACGAGTTCTCAATTTAAAAAGTTCTCTAACAAAAGGGGACATAATAAGGTCTAAATAGCGTTGTCTATAGCGTAATTCTATGTCTTTCAAACCATGATATTTTTCTGGCAAAGGTCTCATAGCTTTAGTAAGTATTTTAAAATTTTTTACAAGTATAGTTAATTCTCCAGTTTTTGTCTTTATAAGTTTTCCTTCAATCCCAAGTAAATCCCCTATATCCACCATTTTTTTAAATAAATTAAAAGCTTCCTCGGATACTTCATTTTTTGCCAAAAGAATTTGAATTTTCTCTGTTTCATCTTGAATATGTCCAAAGATAAGTTTTCCCATTTCTCTTTTAGAAATTAATCTTCCTGCTACGGAAAATTTAAAGGATTTCTCTTGTAACTCCTCTGGAGTAAATTCTTCAAATCTATCTTTAATAAACTTAGCCTTATCCTTTGGTTTAAAGTCATTAGGATAGGGATTAATACCTAACTCCCTTAATTTCTGGAGTTTTTCAAGACGAGCCTTTATGAGTTGAGATTCTTCCATCATTTTTCTAATTCCCCCTTAAAAATTTTCCCTTAATTTTAAAACTAAAAAACCCTTTTCCAAGTCTCTTTAAATAGAATGGTCAGATGCTTTTGCCCTGGGATGAGCTTTTAGATAACTTTGAAGTAAATACTCATATTGAACTTTAGTATATTTTTGAGTAGTTATGAGTGCTTTATGTCCAAGAAGGGACTGTATAGCTCTTATGTCCATTCCTGCGTTTAAAAGATGAGTAGCAAATGCATGTCTCAAAGCATGGGGATGTAACTTAAAAAGCCCTATTTTTTGCCCTTCCTTTTTTACTATTTCTAAAACCCATCTTTCACTTAGTCTATTTCCTCTTCTATTTAGGAGAAGATAATTACTTTCCCTTCTAAGTTCCTTTAAAAACTTTTCTCTTTCCTTCAAATAAAAAATTAAGGCTTGCTTAGCCTTTATAGATAGGGGCACTATTCGCTCTTTAGAACCTTTCCCCATTACTTTGATATAATTTTGCTCTAAATTTATATCATTTAACTTTAAGTTTACCAATTCCGATATCCTCAACCCACTGCCATAGAGTAATTCAAAAATCAACCTTGTCCTTAAAGATTTAAAGTTTTCAAGGAGAATTTTATCAATCAACAAATTAATTTCTTCCTCTAAAGGTACAAAAGGAAGATAAGAATGAGAGGGTTTAAAATAGATTTTAGGAAGAAGGTTTTTCTTTAGCAAATCTCTTTTTAATAAAAACTTCAAAAAAGATCTAAGAGTAGAAATTTTTCTTCCAAGAGTTGAAGCCTTTAAATTAGCTCCTTTTAAAAATAAAAGGTATTGCCTAACAAAAGAAGTATTTAAACTTTCTATACATAGCTCTCTTTCTTGTAAAAAATTTTTAAACTCTCTTAAATCTATACCATAGGCTCTTATAGTATGCTCGGAATAGTTTTTTTCCTTGGCTAAATACTGCAGAAATTCTTCAATTAAATTATCCATAGTTAATTAGCAAGAATATGGCTGATTTTATTTAGCAATTCCTCAATTTTAAAGGGCTTTAGTAGTAAACCATTTTCTGGGAGCTCAGATAGGACAAAAATATCCCCTGTTAGAAAGAGAAATTTGGTAGAAGGATATTTCTCTTTAATTTTCAAAGCAAGACTTCTACCATCTATATCAGGCAAATTAAGATCTATCAAAAAGATATCAGGGCTCTCTAATTTATCAAGATTTTCAAGGAGTTTCTCCCCACTTTCAAAGGTATAAACTTTACATCCCCTTTGTTTAAGCATCTCTTTAATAGTCTCTCCTATTTCTTCTTCATCATCAACAACAATTATTACTCTACCCTTTAATGATACTTCTTTATCTTGTTCTAAGGGACTCTCAGATAATAATGGCACATATATATGAAAGGTCGTTCCCTTCCCCAGAGTACTTTCTACTTTAATAAAGCCATCTAATGTTTTTATATGGTGATTTACTAAAAAAAGGCCAAGTCCGCTTCCTTTTTCTTTAGTAGTATAAAAGGGGTCAAAAATCTTAGGAAGCACCTCTTCAGGAATCCCTGTGCCTGTGTCTTTTACGCTTAATTTTATAAAAGATTTATATTTACTAAAATCTTCATATTTATTTACGGAAATATATATATCTCCTTCCTCAGACTTAGCCAAAATTGCATCCTTTGCGTTAACTAAAAGATTTAATAAAATATATCTCCAAAAAGCATAATCTCCATAGGTGTATAGTTTTTTAAAATATCCCAAATCTAAATATAACCTAATTCTATTTCCTAAAACAAGTTGAAAAACATCTAGATTGTCTTTTAAAAATTGAATTAAATCTATTTTTTTATGTTTTAATTCTTTTACTTCCTTAGTATAATCAAGAAGTATTCTATTAATATCTATCCAAGCGTAGATATTTTTTTCTATACAGTTTATAAGTTCTTCCATTTGGGTTACAGGTGAAACTTTTAATTTTTTTGTATAATCTAAAATAATTTGTAGTAGATTGTTAAAATCATGCACCAATCCTCTTAAAAATTCAACGAAGGTTTGCGACTTGTGAAGTTTTTCTATCTTCTGTGAGAGTTCTAAATATTCAGAAATGTCTAAAGCAATACTAACAATAACATTTTCCCCTAACCAATCGCGAGTTAAAAAACAATTCCAAAGAAAATTTCTAATTCGTCCAAATCTATCCACCATAGCTAACATTACACTTTCTTCTTTGGCTCCAGATAATACCCTGCTACAATGAAGTTTTGCCTTTGGTCTATCAAAATCCCAAATTAGATCCTCTATCATCCTTTTATTTAAAATTTGCTCTCTTTCTATCCCAAGTATCTTTTCTATGGATTTATTAACATAGGTGACCTTCCCATTTTTAACAAAAAAAACAATTACAGGTAGATTCTCAAAAACTTCAAAAAGAAATCCTGAAAAGGGTTTATCTTTTTTAAGTTCTTCAAA